>NZ_JAAGPK010000049.1:0-49103 GCF_017104685.1 Burkholderia sp. Tr-20355
GGTCGCGCCGGGGGTCGGCGCGAGTCTGCGGCTCGACGCGGCCGTGGCGGAGCGCGGCGGTGCGGGCGGCAGGCAGCCCGCACGCGTGCGCGAACAGATCGGCCGCCTGAGCGGCGCGATCGAACGCCAGGCCGCGTGGGCGGCCGACTACCGGGGGCCGTCATGCTGAGTGCATCCGATTCGCGGCGCCTCGATGGCGCATCGCCGGTGCCGGCCGGCGCCGCGGCAGACGAGACCGCCGGCCTCGTGCGCGTGCGCCGGCGCTACTGGGGCCGTTATGCCGCTTCGATCGCGATCCTCGTCGCGCTCGCCTACGTGGCCGTCGCGTTCGCGCGCGGGCAGATCGAGTGGCGCGTCGTCGGCCAGTTCCTGACCGCGCGCTCGATCCTGACCGGGCTCGGCAACACGATCGTGATGACCGTTCTCGCGATGACGCTCGGCATCGTGCTCGGCGTCGTCACCGCGGTGATGCGGCTGTCGTCGAACCCGGTGCTCGGCGCGATCGCGCAGGGTTACATCTGGCTGTTTCGCGGCACGCCGATCATCCTGCAGCTGCTGCTGTGGTTCAACCTCGCGCTGGTGTTTCCGACCCTCGGCATCCCGGGCATCGCCGAATTCCGGACCGTCGACGTGATGACGCCGTTCCTTGCCGCGCTGCTCGGGCTCGGCATCAATCAGGGCGCGTATACGTCGGAAGTCGTGCGCGCGGGGCTGCTGTCGGTCGATACCGGCCAATACGAGGCCGCGAAATCGATCGGCATGCCGCACCTGCAGGCGCTGCGCCGCATCATCCTGCCGCAGGCGATGCGCGTGATCGTGCCGCCGATCGGCAACGAGCTGATCGGCATGGTCAAGCTGACCTCGCTCGCGAGCGTCGTCCAGTACGCGGAGATGCTGCACAACGCGCAGAACATCTACTACGCGAACGCCCGCGTGATCGAGCTGCTGATCGTCGCGGGCATCTGGTATCTCGCGGTCGTCACCGTGCTGTCGCTCGTGCAGGCCCGCGTCGAACGGCGCTTCGCGCGCGGCGCGGGCCGTGCGGCAGGCCGCGCATGAGCGACGCGACCGTCAACCATCGGGAGAACGTCATGACGAACGCAGTCGTTCGCGCCGTGGACGTACGCAAGGCGTACGGCGATTTCCAGGCGCTGCACGGTATCACGCTGGACGTCGCGCAGGGCGAAGTGCTGTGCATCATCGGGCCGTCGGGCTCGGGCAAGAGCACGTTCCTGCGCTGCATCAACCAGCTCGAGACGATCAGCGCGGGCGCGCTGTGGGTCAACGGCGAACTGGCCGGCTACCGGCGCACCGGCAACCGGCTCCACGCGCTGTCGGAGCGTCAGGTCGCACGCCAGCGGCTGGCGACGAGCATGGTGTTCCAGCGCTTCAACCTGTTCCCGCACAAGACCGCGCTCGAGAACGTGATCGAGGGCCCCGTGCAGGTGCTCAAGTGCCGCCGCGCGCAAGCCGAGGAGGAGGCGCGCGCGCTGCTGGCGCGTGTCGGGCTCGCGCACAAATGCGACGCGTTTCCGGTCGAGCTGTCGGGCGGCCAGCAGCAACGCGTCGCGATCGCGCGGGCGCTGGCGATGCATCCGCAACTGATCCTGTTCGACGAGCCGACGTCGGCGCTCGATCCCGAACTCGTCGGCGAAGTGCTCGCCGTGATGCGCGATCTCGCGAAGAGCGGCATGACGATGATCGTCGTCACGCACGAGCTCGGCTTCGCGCGCGAGGTGGCCGATCGCGTCGTGTTCATGGACGGCGGCCGGATCGTCGAGAGCGGGCCGCCGGAACAGGTGCTGTCCGCGCCGTCGCATGCGCGCACGCGCGACTTCATCTCGGCCGTGATCGCATGAGCGGGCCGGGCCGCCCGGCCCGCCGCACCCGAGCGAGCCGGCACGCAGACCGGCGCAGCACTTCACTACTCACCATGACAAGGCGACATCCCATGAAAGCATCCGTCCTGACCCGCATGCTGGCCGCTGTCGCGTTCGGCGCACTCGCGCTGCATGCGTCCCACGCAACCGCGCAGGCCGCCGGCGCGAAGCGCACGCTGAACGTCGCGATCGTGCCGAACTATCCGCCGTTCGAATACAAGGATCCGGCCACCGACAAGCTGGCGGGCTTCGACGTCGATCTCGGCGAAGCGCTCGCCGCGAAGATGGGCGCGAAGCTGAGCTGGGTCGAGACGAGTTTCGACCAGATGATGAGCGCGGTCGCGACACAACGCGTCGACATGATCCTCTCCGGCATGACCGACCTGCCGACGCGCCGCGACGCGGTGACGTTCGTCGACTACATCGAGACGGGGCCGCAGTTCTACACGCTGAAGACACGCGCCGGCGAGTTCGCGCAGATGAGCGCGCTGTGCGGCAAACGCGTGGGGTCGAGCCGGCGCACGTCGTTCCCGGACAACACGACCGCATGGAGCGCGGAGAACTGCGTGAAGGCCGGCAAGCCGGCGATCGTCGTGGTCGGCACCGACGGCTCGTCGGACGCACGCATGCAGCTGCGCCAGAACCGTATCGACGCGGCCGTGCAGGGCGGCGAGACGCTGCCGTACCAGAACAGCCTCGAGCAGAACGCGTACGCGCCGGTCGGCAAGCCGTTCCTGTCGCAGTACACGGGCATTGGCGTCGCGAAGGGCAATACCGCGCTGAGCGGCGCGCTGAGCACGGCGCTCAACCAGATGATCGCGGACGGGTCGTACCACAAGCTGCTCGCGAAGTGGGGGCTGCAGGAACACGCGGTGGCGAAGGCGATGATCAACGGCACGCACTGAGCGCGCGATGACGGATCTGGCTCCCCGCTGGCCGGACGCGAAGCGTGCATGCGTCGCGCTCGCGTTCGATCTCGACGGTCCGACCGGCGACGCGATGCTCAACGGGTCGATCTGGCGCAACCCCGCGTATTTCACGCTCGGCGGTTACGGGCCGTGGCGCGCGCTCGGCCGGCTGCTCGACGTGCTGGCGTCGTTCGAGGTGCCCGCAACCTTCTTCGTGCCCGCCTGGGTCGCGCGGACGTGGCCGGATCGATGCGCGGCGATCGTCGAGCGCGGCCACGAGATCGGTTATCACGGCTACCGGCACGAAGCCTTCTGGACACTCGAACCGGATCGGCAGCGCGAGATCATGGCGCAGTCGGCCGAGATCCTCGTTCGGATGCTCGGCGTGCGGCCGGTCGGATTCCGCACGCCGTCCGGCGACTGGAGCGCGGCGACGGTGGACGTGCTGCGCGAGGCCGGTGTGCGCTATTCCAGCTAGATGCGCGGCGACGACCGGCCGTATCTTCTGCACGGCGCGGACGGCGAGCCGCCGCTCGTCGAGATACCGGGGCGCTGGGAAACCGACGACTACGCGTCGCTCGCGTACCACCGCAACCCCGACTATCCGGCCGGGCTCGATCGGATCGCCGGCTACGAGGCGACGCTCGACAACTGGATGCGCGAGTTCGACGGCGTCTACCGGGAAGGGCTGTGCCTGACGACGCTGCTGCACCCGAAAGTGTGCGGCAAGCCAGGGCGCATCGCGCTGCTCGAGGCGTGGCTCGGCCATATGCGCGCGCGCGACGGCGTATGGTTCGCGCGTTGTCGCGAAGTGGCCGATTGGTGGCTCGCGCAGCATGCGCGAGAGGCGCAAACGCAACGGAGCGGCCGATGACGACCCTTCCCGCGTGGCCGGGCGGCGCGCGCTGCGCGGTCGCGATCACGGTCGATTTCAACGACATTCACGGTATCCAGGCACGCGAGCCGCGTATCGCCGGTCGCGAGAAATCGCTGTCGGTGTGGCGTTACGGCGCGACGCGCGGCGTCGAGCGGTTGCTCGACACCTTCGATGCGTTCGGCGTACCCGCGAGCTGGTTCGTCCCGGGCATCGTCGCCGAGACCCACGCGGCAGCGGTGCGCGAGATCGGCGCGGCGGGCCACGAACTCGGCGTGAGCGGGTATCGCTGCGAAGACTTTGATGCGCTGCCGCTCGCCGCGCAGATCGATGCCTGCCGTGCCGGGCGCGCGGCGCTCGCGGATGCGACCGGCCGCGACGCGGAAGGGTTTCGCTCGTTCACCGGCAACTGGGCCGGCGGCTTCGCGGACTGGCTCGTGGCGGAAGGTTTCACGTGGTCGTCGTCATGGCGCGGTGACGATCTGCCGTACGTGCACCCGCGCGGCGACGGCGGCGCACACGGCGCGCGGCTCGTCGAGCTGCCGCTGCACTACGAGCTTGAAGACGAGCCGTACTTCGAGTTCAACCTGTCGCCGCCGGTGCCGGCCGGCCAGCCGCGCATCGCGGCGTATCGCGACGTGCTCGACAACTGGCGGCGCGATGTCGACGGGTTTCGGCGGTTCGGGCTGTGCTGCGTGGTGCGCCTGCATCCGGAGATCATCGGCACGGCGGGGCGTATCGACCTGCTGCGCGCATTGCTCGCGCACCTGCGCGATGCGGGCGACGCGTGGTTCGCGACCGGGCGCGACATCGCACGCTGGTGGCGTGCGCAGGCGCCCGTCAATCCGCCGGGCCATCCGGTCGACGTATTCGCGCACTGCGTGGCAGACGCGTCCGCGCGATGACGGCGGCGCTGGAAACGCGCGCTACCCGGCTGGCGGCATTCGTCGCGCAAACGGCCGCCGAGGCATTGCCGGATGACGTCGTCGCGAAGGCGCGGCGTCATGTGCTCGACACGCTCGGCGCGGCGCTGGCAGGCACGTGTGCCGCCGAGACGCGCAGCGCCCGCGCGCTGACGGGCACGGTCGCGCAGGGCGGCGCGACGCTGTGGGGCACGCGGCACGCCGCGGGCGCGCGCGATGCGGCGTTCGTGAACGGCATTGCCGCGCACGCGCTCGAACTCGACGATTCCGGCGGCTGCGATCATTCGGGCGCGGTGGTGTTGCCGGCCGTGCTGGCCGCGCTGTCGTGCGCGGGCCGCCCGGTGACGGGGCGCGAATGCGTGATGGCGATCGTGCTCGGCTACGACGTCGGCCGGCGCGTGCTCGAAGCGGCGGGCGGCTACGCGGCGCACAACGGGGCGGGCTGGCACTCGACGCTCAGTTGCGGCGTGTTCGGCGCCGCGGCCGCGAGCGCGCGCGTGCTCGGGCTCGACGCCGCGCGCACGCGCGACGCGCTCGGCCATGCGGCGAGTTTCGCGGGCGGCCTGTGGGGTTTCATCCACGACGGTTCGCAGACGAAGCGGCTGCACGCCGGGCGGGCGGCGGAGGGCGGCGTGCTCGCGGCGCTGCTTGCGCGCGAAGGCGTGAGCGGCCCCGCGCGGGTGTTCGACGACGTATGGGGCGGTTTCTTCAGCACGTTCGCCGCGCAGTCGCATGCGCCCGATGCACTGACCGACGGCCTCGGCACTCACTGGAAGCTGATGCGCTGTTCGATCAAGCCGCACGCATCGTGCCGCAGCGCGCATGCGGCCGTCGACGCGGCGCTGCAGCTCGCGAACGGCCGCACGTTCGATGCGGGCGACATCGAGCGGGTGGTCGTGCGCGCGAGCGCGTTCGTCATGCGCATGTGCGGCGGTTGCGATCTGACGACGCTGTCGTCCGCGCAGATGAGCCTGCCGTATGCGGTGGCGGCGGCGCTTGCATTCGGGGACACGGGAATCGGCGTGTATCGCGCGGCGCAGCGCAGCGATCCGCGCGTGACCGCGCTGCTGGCGCGCATCGCGCTCGAGGTCGACCCGGCGCTTGGCGATCTCGACGAGCCGACGGTGATCCTGCATGGCACGGACGGGCGGCAGGCATCGTGCCATGTGCCGATCGCGCTCGGCGATCCGCGCAATCCGCTGCCGGACGCGGCCTTGCTCGCGAAATATCGCACGCTGGCGGGCGTGGCGTTCGACCGGCCGCAGGTCGATGCGCTGGGCGACGCCTGCCTGGCGCTGGATCGGCTGGAGGACGCGCGCGTGATGAACGAATGGCTGGCTGTGAAGCTTTGATAGGTTGGTTCGATGGTTCGTCCGGACGGGGTCCGGGCGACTGGAGGTCGCCAAACCCCCCGATCTTCCAGGAACCCGGCCGGATGAACCTCCACAAGAATGTCCGACGCGCTTTCGCGCGTCGATTTGAGCTGGTTCGGGAGATCACCGGATCCGGTTCGAGCGTGCCGCACGCGGCACGTCAATCGTTGCCCAACCGGATCCGCTGGGCGAGCAGATCGACGAAGGCGACGACCTTGGGTGAAAGATGGCGCCTCGTCGGGTAGAGCGCATAGACCGGAATGTCTTCCCAGGACCAGTCGACGAGCAGGTGCCGCAAGCGCTTCCCGTCGAGATCGTCGGTGCACAAGGCCTTGGGTAACCATGCGATTCCCACGCCGGCGAGAGCGGCCACTCGAACCATCTCGATGTCGTTGGCCATCAGTCGTGGCGTAATGCGGACTTCGGTACGTTTGCTTCCTGATTCCAAAGGCCAGACGCGCGACGTCGCTTTACCGCCAAGGGCGATGCATGCGTGGTTCGTCAGTTCGGCAGGTGTCTTCGGGACGCCATGGCGTTCGCAGTATTCGGGCGTCGCCACCAGCATGAACTGTGCTGTTCCGAGCTTGCGTGCGACGAGCGACGAATCGACGAGTGCGCCCGCCCGAATCGCGACGTCGAAGCGCTCGTCGACAAGATCGACAAGGCGATCTGAGTTCACCAACTCGATCGCGACGTCGGGATGGCGAGCGAGGTATTCGGCAATGATCGGTCTGAGTGGGCTGAAAGACATCGGCGCCGCGACTCGCAGCACGCCACGGGGCGTCCCACGCATTCCCGCCACTGCGCTCTCCGCCTCTTCGATGTCGCTCATGGCGGGGCCGACGCGTTCGAACAGGACGCGGCCGGCCTCGGTGAGGCTGAGCTTGCGTGTCGTGCGCTGAATGAGCCGCTCGCCGATCCGGTCTTCCAGGTCGGAGATTTTTCGGCTTACCGTGGACTTCGGCAGGTTCAGGCGTCGCGCTGCCTCACTCAGGCTTCCCGCCTGAATGACCCGGATGAAGATCAGGAATTGGTTGAGATCGATTGTTCCATTCATGGAACGATGATAATAAAAATGCCCGTCTTGTTCAACGAAAGGCTCGGACGTATCTTCTGCGGACTGGGAAAACTTCCCGAATCGGATAGCTAAGGAGAAACCGTCATGCCCGATACTTCGCAGATGCTCACGACGCTGGCCCAGGGCCTCAGCACCCCGGTCCGCGCACCGATCCTCCACACGCCGGACGAGTATGGAATGGCGTACGAGGACATCACGTTCCCGTCCCTGGACGGCACTCCGCTGGAGGCGTGGTGGATTCCCCGAGCGGGCTCGAACAAGCTGGTGATCGCCAACCACCCGATGCCGATGAACCGCTACGGCTTCCCCTCGCACCTGCCGCGGTGGCAGTTCGTTCCGGGCAATGACATCGAGGTCAACTACATGCGGGAATATCAGCACCTGCATGAGGCTGGCTACAACGTGCTGACCTACGACGCGCGCAACCACGGCCAGAGCGGCGCGGCCAACGGCAACATCTTCACGTGGGGCCTGTTCGAATCCCGCGACGTCGCCGGTTCGCTGAAGTACGTCAAGTCCCGCCCCGATACCCGTGGCATGAAGCTGGGCCTGCTCAGCCGCTGCATGGGTGCGAACGCGACCTTCGTCGCGAAGACGCGATATCCGGAGTTCTTTGCCGACGTACAGGCGCTTGTTGCCGTGCAGCCGATCTCGATGCGAGCCATGGTCGAACGTAACCTCGAGTACATGGGGCTTGCGGACCAGTTCGAGGCGATCGACCGCGAGGTGCAGCTGATTACCAGCTTCAGGATCGACCAGGTGTCGCCGCTGGAATACGCGAAGCACTGGCAGGCGCCGGCCTTCCTGCTGCAGGTGCGTAACGACGCGCTGACCAAGCCCGGCGACGTACAGTCGATCTTCGACAACATTCCCGTTGCCGACAAGCAGCTGTTCTGGCTCGAAGGCAGCACCCGGCGCTGGGATGGCTACAACTACTTCTCCGAACACCCGGAGCAGTTGATCGCATGGTTCGACAAGCATGTGAAGTGAGTCCGTTTCACTTCGATCACGCTATGTGAACGCACCACACCGCTACGACTGGGTGCGAGACGAGCGCTGAGGATCCCGCTCCCCGAGCGATGTCCTCGGCTCCTTGGTATCAGCGGCAATCCGCAGAAAACGCAGGAGAATGACCATGTCGGAAAAAACCATTGTCGTGTTTGGCGCGACGGGGCGACAGGGGCAAGGCGTGGTGAACGCGCTGCTCGATCAAGGCGGTTATACCGTCCGGGCGATCAGTCGAGATGTCGGCTCGGATCAGGCCAAACGGCTCGCCGCTCGAGGCGTCGAAGTGGTTGCCGCAGATCTGAACAGGGTAGACACATTGGCGCCCGCGCTCAGCGGAGCCCATGGGGTGTTCCTGGTCACGAATTTCTGGGATCCCGCAACAGGGACGAGCGAATACGATCAGGTAAGGCATGTGGTCGGCGCCGCAAAATCTGCCGGCGTGACTCACATGGTCTGGTCGACGCTACCCGACGCTCACGAAATTTCAGGCGGCCGGTATGAGGTTTCGCACTTCACCCACAAAGCTCGGGCCAACGCCGTGATCGCCGACGCGGGCTTTCCCGATTACAGCTTCGTCGAAGCGCCGTTCTTCTTTCAGAATTTCCTTGGCCAGATGGCGCCGCAACCCACCGGGAACGGGAATCAAAAGGCCTGGGCGGTTCCGATGGATATCAACAGCAAGAGCGTCCATGCCGGCGACATCCACGAACTGGGGAAGTTGGTCAAGGAAGTCTTCGACCATCCGGAGATAGCCGGTCAGGGGCAGATTCTGTCGTTGTGCGCCGACGCTTACAGCTGGCAGGCGTTCGCGGATATCCTGAATGCGCAGGGCCACAACGTGGTGGTGAACCAGGTGCCGGGCAAGGCCTACGAAATGTTCTATCCCGGCGCGGACGAAGTCTGCGCGATGATGGGTTACTTCGAAGACTACAGTTACTTCGGCCCTGACGCGGACGCCAAGAGGGCGCGC
This sequence comes from Burkholderia sp. Tr-20355, assembly GCF_017104685.1. NCBI lineage: Bacteria > Pseudomonadati > Pseudomonadota > Betaproteobacteria > Burkholderiales > Burkholderiaceae > Burkholderia > Burkholderia sp. Tr-20355. The sequence goes on from NZ_JAAGPK010000049.1 coordinate 9,015, forward strand.
GCAGATGCGCTGGTCAACGGGCAGATCACCGGCTTTGCGGAGTGGGCCAAGGTCAACATGCCGGCTTGATCAGCGTGGCAAGAAGTTAGGATGCCGATTCGATATCGTCATGGACGCGGATGATAGGCGGGACCCCAACCGGGTATTGCGCGACGCGCGGGTTGGTCAGCCACTATTCGCTCACTTTCGCACGAGCGGCAAGTCGAAAGAAGACGTGAAAACAAGGATGAATGCCATGACAACAAGCACGACGGGAAGCGAAAACGCCCAGTTTCCGCTCAAGCATGAGCAGCGTTCACGTGGTATCGTCCGCCGCGCGCGCGGGTTGGGCAACGGGTCGATTACGCGGCTGGTGAGTCCCTCTGACCTGGGTCGGTTGATCAAGCCGTTCGTGTTCCTTGATCTCTTCGAGTCCAATGGCAGTCACGCCCGACCGCTTGAATTCGGCTGGCATCCGCACTCAGGCATCGCCACGGTAACGGTCGTCCTTGACGGCGCGGTCCAATATGCGGAAACGACGGGCAACGCCGGGGTGCTGCCCGCGGGTGGGGTGGAATGGATGCAGGCGGGCGGCGGTGTGTGGCACACGGGCACCTTTGACACGGCACCCCTGCGGGGCTTTCAGCTCTGGGTCGCGCTCCCGCCAGATCTGGAGAATGCACCGACCAGGAGCCAATATGTGATGCCGGAGCAGGTTCCGGGCGCGGGCCCCGTGCGCGTGATCCTGGGCACGTACGATGGCATGACGAGCCCTGTCGATGCACCGCCGATGACCTACCTCGTGGTCACGCTGAAGGATGGCGAGCATTGGGCGTTTGTTCCTCCTCCGGGGCAGGACGTCGCGTGGGTTTCCGTGATGGATGGCGCACTGCGTGCGTCATCCCGCATCACGCGTGGAGAGGTCGCGATCTTCGAGCGCGCCGAGACGGCGATCAAACTGGTCGCCGAGGGCGACACGCGCTTCGTGCTGGGTTCCGCCACTCAGCATCCCTACGAACTCGTGCTCGGCCACTACTCCGTGCACACCAGTGTCGACGCGCTTCAGCGCGGAGAGGCCGAGATTCGCCGCATCGGACGTCAACTTCGTGCCGAGGGCAAGCAGAGCGGTGCGCTCCAGTCGATCTGACGCCGGGATTGGAACGCCCGCACCGGGCTGGCCTGAAGGCCGGCCGGAATCGACAGACTCGCTCATACCCGGAATCGAGCCGGCGCAGCAGCGTGTCGAGGCGATCGAGCGACTGTACATTGATCGCGATACAGCCGAACTCGTCAACCGCGCGGTTGCTGCGCACCATGCGAGACGATCGGGTCGACGCCGAGCGGTGTGACCGCTCGCCCGTGTCGATGTCTGCCGTCGATGGCGTCGATCGACAAACACGGCGGCCGCGCCTGACGCATGGCCGCCCGATGGCATGCCCGCGGATGCCCGTACAATCCGGGCCGCGTCCTTCACCGACCCCGCAGCGGTAAATCCTTCCCTGAACGGAAGGTCGCGTTTATGATCCGCCATGCAAGCGGTGGTCGCTGGAATCGCCTGATTGGTCGCACGACCAGTCCGTTCCTTCGGGCACCGCTTTCCTTTTGTGCCCGACCTTCACGCGAATTCACGCAGACCCTGTGTAACGTGTGATCTCGTCACCGCCGAACCGAAAGCGATCTGTAAATAACAATGCTGCCGACAAGCTACAACGCGTTGCTCGTTCTTCTTTCGCTCCTGATCGCCATATTGGCGTCCTACACCGTGCTGGACATGGCCGGGCGCATCAAGACCGCCCAGGGGCGCGCCGCACATTGGTGGCTGGTCGGCGCGGCTTGCGTGATGGGCACGGGCATCTGGTCGATGCATTTCGTCGGCATGCTTGCTTTCGCGTTGCCGATTCCGGTCGGATACGATCCGACCATCACGTTGCTGTCGCTGCTGATCGCCATCGCCTGCTCCACGTGCGCACTGTGGCTCGTCTGTCGGGATACGCTGAAGTGGCACCGGCTGTGCGGCGGGGCCGTGTTGATGGGGGCCGGCGTCGCGGGAATGCATTACACGGGCATGGCCTCCATGCACATGTCGCCGGGCATCCGGTACGACCTGCTGCTCGTTTGCCTGTCGGTCGCGATCGCCGTGGTCGCGTCCGGCGCCGTGCTGTGGATCGTGTTCATCCGGCGTGCGAACTCGTCCCGCGTGCGCCTGCTCAACCTGGGGTCCGCCGTGCTGATGGGGGCCGCCATCGCCGGCATGCACTATACCGGGATGGCCGCCGCCCGGTTCCCGCTGGGCAGCATCTGCGGTGCAGCCGGCTCGCGCATGGACGCCGGCTGGCTCGCACTGGTCATCATCGTCGCCACGTTGGCCATCCTCGCCATCGCGCTGGTCGTTTCCATCCTCGATCTGCGTCTGGAGTCCCGCACGGCGGTGCTGGCGACGTCGCTGGCCGAAGCCAACCAGGAATTGACGTATCTGGCGTTGCACGACAACCTCACCAAGCTCCCCAATCGCGTGCTGCTCGAAGACCGGATCGATCAGGCGATCCAGGGCACCGACCGCGAGAAAGGATGTTTCGCGCTGATGTTCATGGATCTCGACGGATTCAAGGCGGTCAACGACGCGTATGGCCATCATGTCGGCGATCTGCTGCTGGTCGACGTGGCGCAGCGCATCGGCGCGAACCTGCGCACGCAGGACACGATCGCCCGTCTGGGGGGCGACGAGTTCGTGCTGGTCGTGTCCGTCGACGAACCCGCGGACGCGGCTGGCGTGGCGGACAAGGTACTGGCGGTGATTCGACAACCGTTCCGCGTGGCCGAGCACGAATTGCGCGTGTCGGCCAGCATCGGAATCGCGCTCTATCCCGGCAACGGCAGCCATTTCCGGGACCTGATGACCAATGCCGATGCAGCGATGTATCACGCGAAGGCGCTCGGCCGAAACGCGTACTGCTTCTTCGAGGCATCGATGAACGCGAATGTCCGCGAGCACCTGAAGATCGTGCAGGAACTCCGCCTGGCGCTGGAGCGGCGTGAACTGGTCCTGCATTACCAGCCGAAGTTCGAAGTGCCGCATGGACCGATCATCGGCGTCGAGGCGCTGTTGCGGTGGATGCACCCGACGCGCGGCCTCATTTCACCCGATCAGTTCATCTCGATCGCGGAAAAGACCGGGTTGATCGTCCCGATCGGCGAGTGGGTACTGGACGAGGCCTGCCGGCAGATGCGCGCGTGGTGCGATGCCGGTCGAACCGACTGGACGATGGCCGTCAACCTGTCGCCGTTGCAATTCGGTCACGCGAGCCTGGTCCAGGTCGTGCAGGCCGCATTGCAGCGGCACGCGCTGGAACCGCGCTGCCTGACGCTGGAAATCACCGAATCGACTGCGATGCGCGATGCCGACGCCAGCTTGAGAATCCTCGAGCAGCTGCACGACATGGGCGTGCGTATTTCCATCGACGACTTCGGAACGGGTTATTCGAGCCTGCTCTATCTGAAACGCCTGCCGGCCAGCGAGCTCAAGATCGACCGCGGGTTCATCCGCGATCTCGAACACGACACCGAGGATGCCGCGATCATTTCCGCGATCGTCGCGCTCGGCCGGGCACTCGACCTGAAGATCGTCGCGGAGGGCGTTGAAACGACGGCGCAGCAGCAGTTCCTGACCACGCTCGGCTGCAATTCGCTGCAAGGTTTCCTGCTCGGGCGTCCGATGCCGGCGGAGCATTTCATCGACATGACCGCGCAAGGCAATGCGATCGGGAGTGCTTGATCCCGTCGTCATGATTCGGTTGTGAAATCCGATGGATGACAAGCCGACGGCCGGCGCGCGACCGCCGAGCAGCCGTGCGTGAAGTCGCCGAAGCATGCAACGTCGGGCGGTGGCGATCAAGGGCGCAACGCGTGGTTGGGTGCGATGAGTGCATGGATCGGTGCGAGTTAAAGGGCCATATCGAAAGACCTGGCTGGCGTTCGTTTGTAGCGCCCCCGCGGCAGGAAAGCGAATGATCCGTGATGGCCGGCCGACATGTGTTCCGTCGGCGGAACCGATTCCTTCGAAGCCTCGCCGGGAAAGGGGCGTGTGCGGAGATCACACGCGACTTGAACGAGTAAACCGAAACGGTCAGACTGTCGCTGAATCCTCGGCACGGGATTCATGAAACGAATGCTGCTCGATTCAGAAGATAAATTTCGAGAAGACCGCGTCGGCCGGTATGCTTGATGCCGCTGTCCCACGGCCCGACGCCGGATATCGAGTACGGAACCTGGCGATGGAGACAACGTGTTCGTGGCTGCATCAGGGCTGCGCTGTTGATCCAGGTTGACCTGTTTCACCAAGGCCGGGAGCCTGAATTTGGCCACTCGACACTCGGGGCTGAATTTTTCGCGCGGCCGCAACCGACAGTTCACAATATGACATTACAGATTGGGATTCCTCTGGAGATAGCCACCGGCGAACGGCGCGTAGCGACCGTCCCCGAGGTGGTTGAGAAACTGATCAAGCTGGGGTTTTCGGTGGCCGTGCAAAGCGGCGCCGGGGCCGGTGCGAACTTTGACGACGACGCGTATCGTGCGGCCGGCGCGAGCATTGCCGCCACGGCGGCCGAGCTCTGGTCCGGCAGCGACATCGTGTTCAAGGTGCGCCCGCCGACGAGCGACGAAGTGGCGCTGATGCGCGAGGGCGGCACGCTGATCGGCTTCGTGTGGCCCGCGCAGAATCCCGAACTGATGGCGCAGCTGGCCGCCAGGCGCGCCACCGTGCTGGCGATCGATTCGCTGCCGCGCACGTTGTCGCGCGCGCAGAAGATGGACGCGCTCACGTCGATGGCCGGCATCAGCGGCTACCGGGCGGTGATCGAGGCCGCGCACGCGTTCGGCCGCTTCCTGAACGGCCAGGTCACGGCGGCCGGCAAGGTCCCGCCGGCCAAGGTGTTCATCGCCGGTGCCGGCGTGGCCGGTCTCGCCGCGATCGGCACGGCCGCGAGCCTCGGCGCGATCGTGCGCGCGAACGACACGCGCGCCGAAGTGGCCGACCAGGTCAAGTCGCTGGGCGGCGAGTTCGTCAAGGTCGACTACGAAGAGGAAGGATCGGGCGGCGGCGGCTACGCGAAGGTGATGAGCGAAGGCTTCCAGCAGGCGCAGCGCGCGATGTACGCGCAGCAGGCGAAGGGCGCCGACATCATCATCACGACCGCGCTGATTCCCGGCAAGCCGGCGCCGAAGCTCATCACCGCCGAGATGGTGCAGTCGATGAAGCCCGGCAGCGTGATCGTCGACATGGCGGCCGAACAGGGCGGCAACTGCGAACTCACGGTGCCCGGCGAGGCCGTCGTGCGCCATGGCGTGACGATCGTCGGCTACACGGATCTCGCGTCGCGCCTGTCGCGGCAGTCGTCCACGCTGTATGCGACCAACCTGCTGCGTGTGGTCGAGGAGCTGTGCAAGGCCAAGGACGGCACGATCAACGTCGATTTCGACGACGACGCGATCCGCGGCCTCACCGTCATCAAGGACGGCAACATCACGTGGCCGCCGCCGCCGATCAAGCAGGCGGTCGTCGCGCCGAAGCCCCCGGCGGCGCCCGCGGCGGCCGCGCCCGCGAAGTCCAAGGGCCATGGCCACAGCGGCGAGCCGATGTCGGCCAAGGCGCTCGCCATCGTGTTCGCGGTCGGCGCGCTGGCTTTCCTGGTCGTCGGCCAGTACGCGCCGGCGAGCTTCCTGTCGCACTTCACGGTGTTCGTGCTCGCGTGCTTCGTCGGCTACATGGTGATCTGGAACGTCACGCCGTCGCTGCACACGCCGCTGATGAGCGTGACTAACGCGATCTCGTCGATCATCGCGATCGGCGCGCTCGTGCAGGTCGCGCCGCCCCTCGGTGAACTGGCCAACGCGGGCGATCGCCCGTCCGGGCTGATCCTCGGCCTGGCGGTGGGCGCGCTGACGCTCACGGCCGTCAACATGTTCGGCGGCTTCGCGGTGACGCGGCGCATGCTGGCGATGTTCCGCAAATAAGGGGACGACAACAATGACTGCAAACCTGACTACCGTCTCCTATATCGGCGCCGCGATCCTGTTCATCCTCAGCCTCGGCGGGCTGGCCAACCCTGAAACCGCGCGTCGCGGCAACCTGCTCGGCATGATCGGCATGCTGATCGCCGTGCTGGCCACCGTGGCCGGCCCGCGCGTGTCGGCCGCGGGCATTCCGTACGTGGTCGCCGCGCTGGTCGTCGGCGGCGCCGTCGGCCTGTACGCCGCGAAGAAGGTGCAGATGACGCAGATGCCGGAACTGGTCGCGCTGATGCACAGCCTGGTCGGTCTCGCCGCCTGCCTGGTCGGCTTCGCGAGCTACATCGACACGTCGCTGCAGTTCACCGGTGCCGAGAAGGCCATCCACGAAGTGGAGATCTACGTCGGCATCCTGATCGGCGCGGTCACCTTCGCGGGCTCGATCATCGCGTTCGGCAAGCTGTCGGGCAAGATCGGCGGCAAGCCGCTGCTGCTGCCGGCGCGGCACTGGATGAACCTGGCCGCGCTGCTGATCGTGATCTACTTCGGCCGCGCGTTCCTGCATGCGGAAAGCATCCAGGACGGCATGCTGCCGCTCGTCGTGATGACGGTGATCTCGCTGCTGTTCGGCGTGCACATGGTGATGGCGATCGGCGGCGCGGACATGCCGGTCGTGGTGTCGATGCTCAACAGCTACTCGGGGTGGGCGGCGGCGGCCACCGGTTTCATGCTCGGCAACGACCTGCTGATCGTGATCGGCGCGCTGGTCGGCTCGTCCGGTGCGATCCTGTCGTACATCATGTGCCGTGCGATGAACCGCAACTTCATCAGCGTGATCGCGGGCGGCTTCGGCAGCGGCGCAGGCGCGCCGGCGGCAGCCGGCGGCGGCGCGCAGCCGGCTGGCGAGGCGGTGGCGGTGAGCGCCGCGGAAACGGCCGAGCTGCTGCGCGAGGCGAAGCGCGTGATCATCGTACCCGGCTATGGGATGGCGGTGGCGCAGGCCCAGCACACGGTGTTCGAGCTGACGAAGCTGCTGCGTGAAAAGGGCGTCGACGTGCGTTTCGCGATTCACCCGGTCGCGGGCCGCATGCCGGGCCACATGAACGTGCTGCTGGCCGAAGCGAAGGTGCCGTACGACATCGTGCTCGAAATGGACGAGATCAACGGCGACTTCCCGGAGGCCGACGTGTCGATGGTGATCGGCGCGAACGACATCGTGAACCCGGCGGCGCAGGACGACCCGACGAGCCCGATCGCCGGCATGCCGGTGCTGGAGGTGTGGAAGGCGAAGACGTCGATCGTGATGAAGCGCAGCATGGCTTCGGGTTATGCGGGCGTCGACAATCCGCTGTTCTACAAGGACAACAACCGGATGTTGTTCGGCGACGCGAAGTCGATGCTGAGCGAGGTCTTCGGCATGCTGAAGGCCTGATGCGAGCGCGAACTTGAGTCAGTGACGGAGCGCGCGACGGCCGGCAACGCCCGGCCGTCGCCGCCAACACGTGCACCGCGGGGCGAGGCCATGCGCAAGTGCTCCGCGGTCGCCAGCGGTCCGGCCACGGCGCGCGATACGTCGTGCGCGAATCGATCGACGTGATCGACCGGACGATCCGGATCATGCACGACCGGGCATGGCGTCGCTCTTCCCCGGGCACGACATCCGAAACATCCCGGGATCCCTGCCTGTCCAGGCTTGTACACGCGCCGCACTGCGCGCGCGACCGATACGCTCCCCGTTCGATTCCACGCCGCTTGTGTCACGCGTCGCGGCCGTCGATCCATTTTTGTCGCGCTGTCGTATGCAAACGATGGCGAGGCATCCGCCATTTCCAGCGCACCTTGCCGGTATTTAAATCGGTTGACAGGTTTTTTTGGATTGGATTGCGGATTACCGGCCGCCGATATTCACCGCATTCCGATACGCGCTGCAATGTGCGGTGAATCTGTCGTTCAAGCCGCGCTCTCCGGCCGCACCCGTTCCGCAATCGCAACGATCCGGGTGTTCCGTGCCATGTTCCCGTCCGGCGTGCGTTACGGCGCATCGTTACGTAACGGGCGAGAGCGTTTCATCCTCGCAAACGTTAAACCCGATTATTTCTATTTATTCATACCTTTTCAATTCCGGACATAGGTCATTGGTTTGTCGAGGTTTTTCTGCGTTGCAGCAAAAGAAAGGGACGCAATGGCACGGATCGTGCGTTAAATGGCACGTGCCGAAGTAGTTAATACCATAACGTTAGACCGATCATGAATCACATCCTTATTCCGATATCCGGACGCGACGCGGGGGCGAAGCGGTCGATTCCGGGCCTTCACGTGATCAATCGCGTTCATGCGCCAATCCGTTCCGGATGGCTCGGACGCGGCATTTTCATTGCCATGCCGAACCGGGCCGACACGCCATCGCGGCGACAGTGCATCGGTACGGAGGCGTGCGCCTAGGCAATTCGCAGTCCGTTCATCGTCCGGGTTCCTTGCGGGAATCGAATCGCTCGTCCGGTAACCGCGCGTTCCACTACATATAGGAATGCGAATTTATTGATTAATTCATCGATGGACGGGTGACGTCCGGGATGAATGTTGTCGACGTATCGGGATACCGAGGGCGGAGCATGTCCGGCGTCAGCACGGACATGCTCGCAGGCGAGGCAATGGGTGCAAGGGACAGGCAGTGCCATGCGGTGTCGTGATGGAAAAGGTGGATGTTGAGGAGTACATGAGATGAGTGAAATCGAGTTGATCGACAAGGCGTGCCATGCCGATCCGGGCGTTCAGGATCGGCATCGTGTCGCCGCGGGCGCGGTGGTGCCGGTGGTCCTGGCCGGCGGGTCGGGAACCCGGCTGTGGCCGATGTCCCGCGAGCAGCACCCGAAACAACTCACGCATCTCGTCGGCGACGAAACGCTGCTCGAATCGACGCTGCGCAGGGTGAGCGGACTCGGGTCGGCATTCGGGCTGGCTGCTGCACAGGTCGTATGCGGCGACGCGCATCGGCACACCACGGTGCGGCAGCTTGCGGCCGGCGGCCTGCGGGCGCGCGTGGTCGTCGAGCCGGCGCGCCGCGATACGGCGCCCGCGATGACGCTCGCGGCAGCCCTTGCGCTGGCCGAGCACGGCGACGCCGTGCTGGTCGTCATGCCGGCCGATCACGCGATCCACGACACGTCCGGTTTCGAGCGTGCGATGGCAACCGCATTGCGTTACGCGCGGCTCGGGTGCATCGCGACGCTCGGCGTCCGGCCGACGCATGCCGATTCGGGCTTCGGTTATCTGCGTACCGGTGGCCAGGTCTCGCTGGACGGCGCCGCCGGCGGCTACACGCTCGATGCGTTCGTCGAAAAGCCCGCGCCCGAAATCGCGGCGCAGTACGTCGCGTCGGGCTCGCACTGGTGGAACAGCGGCATTTACGTGGTCCGGGCGAGTGTCTGGCTGCGCGCGATCGAGGCACTTGCGCCGGACATTCACGCAGCGTGCGTCGCCGCGATCCGCGATGGCCGCGCGGACGACGGCTGCTTTCACCCGGCGCCGGAGCCGTTCGCCGCGAGCCCGTCGGATTCGATCGACTACGCGGTCATGGAGCGGCTGGCCGCGATGACCGAACCGCCGGTGGCCGTCGCGGTGCCGCTGGATGCAGGCTGGTCCGACCTCGGGTCGTGGGACGCCGTCTGGGCCGCGCTCGACAAGGACGAGGACGGTAACGCCGGGCGCGGACGCGTGATGTTCGAGGACGCGACTGCGTGCTATGCGCATTCGGAAGGCCGGCTCGTCGCGTGTGTCGGCGTCAGCAACGTGGCGGTGGTGGAAACGCCCGACGCCGTGCTGGTCGTGGACCGGCAGCACGTTCAGGGCGTCAGGTCGCTCGTGGCCCGGATCAAGGCCGAACATGGCGCGGAAGCCGAGACGCACCGGCTCGTGCGGCGCCCGTGGGGCTGGTACGACTCGGTCGACCGCGGCGAACGCTTCCAGGTCAAGCGGATCGTGGTGGATCCCGGCGCGCGGCTGTCGTTGCAGATGCACCATCACCGCGCCGAGCACTGGACCGTCGTGAAAGGCACCGCGACCGTCACGCGCGGCGACGAGCAATTCCTGCTCGGCGAAAACGAATCGACCTACATTCCGATCGGCGTGCGGCACCGGCTCGAGAACCCCGGGCGCTTGCCGCTGGAAATCATCGAAGTGCAGACCGGCAGCTATCTCGGCGAAGACGACATCGTGCGCTTCGACGATGCATACGGGCGCGTGTGACGGCAAATGCGGCGCCGTCGCGCGCCGCCTGGAGAAGAGTCATGTTCGGAGTTCAGTCGATTGTTGCGCGCCTGTTCGATGCACTCGTCGTGGTGCTGGCGGCGGCCGCCGCGTCGCATGTGCGGTTCGATGACGATACGCTTGGCCGGTCGGACGCGATGGTCGTCCCGTTCGTCGCGATGCTGACGCTTGCCGTCTTTCCCGCATTTCAGGTGTACCAGTCGTGGCGCGGGCGGTCGTGGATCGCGATGATCAGCCGCATCAGTGCCGCATGGGTCGCGGTGCAGGCGGGCAATCTCGTGCTGCTGTTCGCGATGCATCGCGTCGATCACGTGTCGCGGCTGTGGTTCGTCTACTGGACGGCGATCGCGGGATGCGGATTCGTCGTGATCCGCCTGGCCGCCTACACGATGCTCGCGCACGTGCGGCATGCCGGCCTGAATCTTCGCAAGGTGGCGATCGTCGGCAACGGCGCGCATGCGGTGCGGGTGATCGAAACGCTCGCGCTGTCCCCTGCGAGCGGGTTCCGCCCGGTGGTGCTCCACGATCCCGCGGGCGGGGCCGGCGGCATCATCCCGGCGATCGCGGATTTCGCCGAGTTCGCCGCGGCCGTGCGCGCCGAAGCCGCGACGGAAATCTGGCTCGCGTTGCCGATCTCCGAGGAACAGACGATCCGGCGGGTCCTGAAGACGTTCGGCGACGACCTGATCAATATCCGCTTCATGCCGGACATGTGCAGCATCGCGCTGCTCGGCGGAACGATGATGGATCTCGTCGGCATGCCCGCGATCAACCTGGTGGCGTCGCCGATGTCGCATCGCGCGTTGATGCAGAAGGCGCTGTTCGATCGTGTGTTCGCGGCCGCGGCGCTCGTCGCGCTGGCGCCGCTGCTCGGGTTGATCGCGCTGGCGGTCAAGTTGTCGTCGCCGGGCCCGGTGTTGTTTACGCAGTATCGGAAGGGCGCCGATGGCCGGGTGTTCAGGATCTACAAGTTCCGCACGATGCGCGTGCACGCCGAACAGGCCGGCATCGTGCGCCAGGCCACGCGCGGCGACGCGCGCATCACGCGCATCGGCGCGTTCCTGCGCCGCACGAGCCTCGACGAGCTGCCGCAGTTCTTCAACGTGCTGCGCGGCGACATGTCGGTCGTCGGGCCGAGGCCGCACGCGATCGAGCACGACGATCTGTACCGGCCGCTCGTCGAGGGCTACATCCATCGTTACCGGATCAAGCCCGGCATCACCGGATGGGCGCAGGTCAACGGCTATCGCGGCGAAACGGATCACCTCGACAAGATGGTCGGCCGCGTGCAGCACGACCTCTATTACCTGCGCAACTGGTCCTTCGGGCTCGACATGAGGATTGTCGCCGCCACGGTGTTGAAGGGCTTCGTTCATCCGAACGCCTACTGAGCCCGGCCATGATCGAACGCATTCTGGTCGTCTGCGACGGCAATGCATGCCGCAGCCCGATGGCGAGCGCGATGCTGGCGCGCGCACTGCCGTCGGTGCACGTGCATTGCGCCGGGCTGATCGCGCTGGCCGGGCGGCCGGCCGCACAGGCCGCGATCGACGTCATGCGCGAACGCGGCTTCGACATCACGTCCCATATCGCGCAGCCGGTGCATCTCGGTCACGTGCGCGCATCGCAGCTGATTCTCGCGATGACGCTCGTGCAATGCCGCGAGATCGAGCGCCGCTATCCGTTCGCGCGGGGTCGCGTATTCCAGCTCGACCATGCGACGAAGCGCGATATCGCGGATCCCGTCGGCAAGTCGGCGGACGTGTTCGATGCGGTGGCGCATCACATCGAGCGCGCGGTCGCGTACTGGATCGCGCGGATTCCGGCGGCCATCGCACGGGGAGGCCGCTGATGCGCGCTCGCCACTTCGCACTGCTCGCCGGCCTGGCGTGCATGTCGGCCGCGCATGGTAGCGCGCCGGCGGCGCGCCCCGCGACGAGCGCTGCGCCGAATCCGCCGCGGTGGATCACCGGTCTTGTGGACCCCGCGTCACACACGTCGAATCCCTGGCGCGGTTCGATCGCGAAGCCGGCGGTCGCATCCGGCGTCGCCGTGCCGTCGGCCGGCAATTATGCGCCGCTGCCGGTCGAGCGGCAGATGCGTGCGTTGTCGAGCGATGCGCTGGGCATGCCGACCGTGCATCGCGCGCGCAGTGCGCGACGCGTCCCGATTCGGACACCCGCCGGGGCCGGCGGCACGGCGGGCGACTGGCCGGGCATCGTGCCGCCCTGGTCCCGCTCGCCATGGTGATCGATCGGCAGGCACGGGACGGGGGCGAGACGATTCGCGCCCTCGATTGACGTCATGAAAACAACCGCGAGCAACGCGCCACGGACGGCATGAACGACAGCGCGACAGACGAGGCAGCAATGGGTAATGCATTCGACGTGATATCGACAGGCAGCAGACGGGGCCGCGCGTTGGCGCCGCTCGTGCTGTCGGTGTTCCTGACGGCATGTGCGGTCGCACCCGGCATGCGAATGACCGGTTCGCAGGAACTGCCGGTGGCCAGCACACGTAACGGCGAGCCGGCGCGGTCGCTCGATGTGCCGATCCGGGAAATCGACGTCAACCTGCTGAAATCGATGCGCGACGACAGCGATGCGGCCGAGAACGTCGACACGCTGCTGCGCGAGCGCGCGAAGGGCGGCTATCGGATCGGCGCCGGCGACGTGCTGCAGATCACGGTGTGGGATCACCCCGAGCTGTCCGCCGCGGCGCCGACGAGCCAGTCGTCGTCGACGCAACGGCCGAGCGATCCCGTCAGCGGCTTCGTCGTCGATGACACCGGCAGCGTGCAGTTTCCGTATGTCGGCACGATCGCGGTCGCGGGCCGGACGACGACCGAGGTCCGCGATGCGTTTCGCGTCGCGCTGACGAAGACCTTCCGCGATCCGCAGGTCACCGTGCGCGTGACGTCGTACCGCAGCCAGCAGGTGTACGTCGAGGGGGAGGTGCGCAATCCGGGCAGCCAGCCGATCAACGACGTGCCGATGACGCTGATCGAGGCGCTCGATCGCGCGGGCGGCCTGCAACCCACGGCCGACCGTAGCCGGATCGAGCTGATGCGCGGCGACGAGCATTACGTGCTGAATCTGTCGCAGCTCGTTGCACGACGGATCGACCCGGCCCGCATCCTGTTGCGCAACCGGGACGTGCTGCGCGTGCAGTCGCGCGAGGACAGCGGGGCATTCGTGATGGGCGAGGTCGCGAAGCCGACGCTCGCGTTGCCGCTGCGCGACGGTTCGTTGACGCTCGGCGACGCATTGCAGCAGGCCGGCAGCTTCAACAGCGGCACCGCCGACACCGCGCAGGTCTATGTGATTCGCGGTCGCGGCTCGAGCACGCCCGATGTGTTTCATCTCGACGCGAAGTCGCCGGTCGCGATGGTGCTCGCGAACGACTTCAGGCTCGCGCCGAAGGACGTCGTTTACGTCGACGGCAACGGCCTCGTCCGACTCAGCCGCGTGCTGTCGTTGCTGCTGCCCGCCATCAATGCCGGCATGACCGGCGCGCTGGTCGCGAAATGAACCGCCGGAACCCGATAGACACTGGATTTGCCATGACCGACCTTTCCGAAGCACGGCTGTACGACGCGGCGTTGTACGACGAGGCCCCCCTTTCGTCGTACGTCGACATCGTGCTGGCACGGTGGCGGCTGGTACTCGGCATCGCGGCCGGCGTGTTCCTGCTGGGGCTGCTGTACGTCGTGTTCGCGACGCCGATCTACCGGGTCGACGCGACGATCCAGGTCAACGAATCGACGACGGCCGGCAATTCGCCGCTGCACGACATCGCTGCATTGCTCGACAACGGCAGCACGACCGCCGCCGAACTCGAACTCGTGCGCGCGCGCATGGTGATCGACCAGGTCGTGTCGAAGCAGCATCTCAACATCATCGCCGAACCGCGCTATTTCCCGTTGATCGGCCGCTGGGTCGCACGCCGCTACCGGGACGACGGCGTGGCGCCGCCGCTGTGGGGGTTGTCGCGGTTTGCATGGGGCGGCGAGCGGTTCAACGTCGCCGCGTTCGGGACGGTCGGCAAGAAGAGCCACGACGGCATCGACGTGCTGGACGGGGTCGGGTTCACCGTGACCGCCGAAGGCGGCGGTCGCTACGTGCTTCGGGACGAGGACGACGACGTCGTGCTGAAGGGCGCGGTGGGCGTGCCGGCGCACGGGGCGTTCAAGGGACAGCCGCTGACGCTGCTGGTCGCGGATCTCGATGCCCGCCCGGGCACGGTGCTGCGGCTCAAGCGCATCCCGCAGCTCGAGGCGGTGTCGCAACTCCAGGACGATCTGACCGTCGAGGAGAAGGCCAAGCAGTCCGGCATCCTGTCCGTCACGCTCGAGGGTGACGACAAGGCGCGCATCCGGGAAATCCTGAAGGCCGTGGTCGACGGTTATGTCGCGCAGAACCGCGATTACCGGAGCGAGGAGGCCGCCGCGACGCTGAAATCGCTCGAGGCCAGCATGCCGACGGTCGAGAAGACGCTGAAGGATGCCGAGGAACGGTACGCGGCGTTTCGTTCGCGCACGCGCACGGTCGACCTCGACGAACAGGGCAAGTTGCTGCTCGGTCAGGAAGTGGACATCGAGACGCGCACGCTCGAACTCAAGCAGAAGCGCGTCGACCTGATCGCGCGATTCGCCGATGGCCATCCGGCCGTGCAGGCCCTCGACGCCAACCTCGCGGAACTGGCGGGCAAGGCACAGGAACTGAAGGCGCTCGAAGCAAGGTTGCCGGGTACGGAGCGGGAAGGTCTCGCGGTGCTGCGCGACGTGCGCGTCAACACCGAGCTGTACACCAACCTGTTGAATACCGCGCAACAGCTCAAGATCGCCCGGCAAAGCGAGATCGGCAACGTGCGGGCCGTCGACGAGCCGGTGCTGCCGGTGAAGCCGGTCAAGCCCAAGCGCCTGCTGCTGGTCGCGCTGTCGCTGTGTGTCGGGCTCGCCCTGGGCGTGGCTGCCCCGTTCGCGCAACGCGCGGTTTGGGGGCGCGTCGAGCACTCCGAGCACCTCGAGCAGGCGCTGGGCGTGCCGGTCTATGCGGTGGTCCCGCACAGCCGCGAGCAGCGACGCCTGGTGCGAAGCCAGCAACGCGCGGCCCAGGGCGCGCATGTGCTCGCGTCGGAAATTCCCGAGGACGTGACCGTCGACGCGATCCGCAGCCTGCGCACGACGCTGCAGTTCACGCTGTCCGAGTCGGGGCACCACGTGATCATGGTCACGAGCCCGCAGCCCAATGCGGGCAAATCGTTCCTTTGCGCGAACCTGGCGTCGCTGTTCGCTTCGGGCGGCAAGCGCGTGCTGCTGATCGACGCGGATATCCGCCGCGGCCAGGCGCACCGTCACTTCGGCTTGCAACCGGCGCCGGGCCTGCCCGACGCGATCGCGAGCGGCACGCTCGAGCGCGGCGTGCAGCGTTCGGCAATCGCCGGCGTCGATGTGCTGGCGCGCGGTGCGGTTGCGCGCACCTCGGAGCTGTTCACCGACGGCCGCTTCAAGGGGCTGCTCGACACGGCGTCGCGGCTCTACGACATCGTCATCGTCGATACGGCGCCGATCCTCGCGCTGCACGACGCGGCGTCCATCGGCCGCCACGGCGCGACGACGCTGCTGTGCGTCCGGCATGGCCGCAGTTCGATGCCGGAGATCCGCGAGGCCGAACGTCGCCTGCGCAACGCGGGCATCGCGATCAGCGGCGTCGTGCTGAACGACGTGCCGCGGCGTCAGGCCGTCTACGGTGCGTATGGCGAAGGGAACTACGCGTATGAAACCGAGCACTGAGCCCGCGCTGCGCGACCTTGCGCCGCGCGCGGCGAACGGCCATGCGTGGTCCGGCGGCGAGCGGCTCGGCGCGCGCACCGTGCGCGGCCTGGCATGGGCGCTGGTGCAGGCCTGGGGCGGCAAGCTCGTCACGCTCGTCACGTACCTGCTGGTCGCGCGCTGGCTCGGCCCGGCCGACGTCGGGCTCGCGGCGGCCGTCACGCTGTCGCTGTCGCTGGTCCTGATGATCGCCGAGGGCGGGCTGGGCGACGCGGTGGTGCAGCGCGCGACGCTCGACGACGACGATCTCGAATGGCCGTTCGTGTTGTCGATCGCGATGGCCGTCGTGCTCGCGGCCGTGCTGTTCGCCATGGCCGGGCATGTCGAGACCTGGCTGGGCGTACCGGGCCTCGCGCCTTACCTGCGGGTGGCCTGCGTATTCGTCCCGATCGGCTCGGCCAGTTCGTTCCAGGAGGGACTGTACAAGCGGCGGCTGGATTTCCGCACGCTGGCGATGCGTCAACTCGTGGCGGTGAGCGTCGCGGGCGCCGTGGCGGTCGCGCTGGCGGTGGCGGGTGCCGGTGCGTGGAGCCTGATCGCGCAGGCGGCGACCTTCATGACGATGTCCGCGTTCTGGCTCTGGCGCAAACCGGTCTGGCGTCCGCGCGGCCGGCGCAACGCGTCGACTTTCTGGCCCATCGCGCGCTTCGGCGGCCACGTCGTCGCGGCGCGGCTGATCGACTGGTGGGCGACGCGCACCGTCGACCTGATCGTCGTCGCGCTGTACGGCGCGGCCGGGCTGGGCATCTACGCGATCGGCGCGCGGCTCTACCAGACGGCGCTGGAACTGCTGTGCCGCGCCGCGACCGACGTCGCGCTCGCGGTGCTGTCGCGCGTCGCGCACGACGCGGGGAAAATGGCGGCCACCTACCTCGACGTCACGGGGCTGGCCGCGATGGCCGCGGCGCCGCTGTTCGTGCTGATGGCCGTCATGAGCCGCGACATCACCATCGTGCTGTTCGGCGCGCGCTGGGCCGACAGTGCCGCGGTCATGACGCCGCTGATGGCGCTCGGCGCAGTCCAGACGGTCCAGTTCGTCAACGGCGCATTCCTGTCGGCGCGCGGCCGCCCCGGCGTCACGATGTGGCTGACGGTCGTCAAGCTCGTGCTGGTGCTGGGCGCGATGCTGTGCCTGCCGTCGCACGATGTCGCCGGGCTGGCGTGGCTGTACGTCGGTGCGGTGCTGTTCATCACGCCGCTCAGCTTCGGCGCCGTCGTCGTCGAACTGTCGGTCGACCCGGGCCGCCTGCTGGGACGGCTCGTGCCGCCCTATCTGATCGCGCTCGGCTGCGCGCTGCTCGTCTCGCGGCTCGGCGCATGGCTCGGCGGCGTGCCGGTCATGGCCCGGTTGGTCCTGCTGATTGTTTGCTTCGTCGCCGCGTATGCCGGCGCGACCTGGATGCTGCGTCGTCAGGCCGCCCGGCAAACCGTGTCGATGCTGATCGCGTTGCGCGATGCGAGGAAAGCGGCATGAACGGCCTCGTCCGGCAGGTGCCGCGGCAGCACGCGGCGTCGCCCGGTGCGGCGCCGGCCGCGCCGCGCGCGCGCTTCGATCTCGCGGATGCCGTGCTGCTCGTGCTGCTGCTGCTGAACGCGATCCAGTTCCTGAAGATCGGCGGCGCGCAACTCGGCCAGCTGTTCGCGGTGCTCGTGCTGCCGGTGCTGCTGGTGCGGCGCCGGATCCCCGTCGGCGCATGGGAAATCTGGACCTTCACGCTGTTCGTCGGCGCCGCGCTGTCGACGACGTTCCTGTCCGGCTATCCGCACTTCAAGGCGGCCGAGCAGATCGTGAAATTCGTGTTCGTGATGCCGGCGTTCTATCTGATCGGCCGTTACTACGGCGCACGGGCGCGCCAGCGGCCGCTGCCGTTCGGTTATGTCGCGATCACGGGATTCCTGGCGTTCCAGTATGCGCTGCAGCACTTCGACGTCCCGGTGCTGTACGAGAAAGTCGATTTCATGCAGAACGCGATTCACGGTTCGTTCAAGGAGCGGAACTGGTTCGCCGCGTTCTTCTTCCTGAGCGCCTATGCATGTTTCCTGCAGTCGCCGCGCCGCATTCCCGACGTCGTGAAGTTCGTGGTGCTCGCGCTGGTCGTGACGCTGCTGAGCGAATCGAAGACGGTGCTGATCGCGTGCGCGATCGTGATCCTGTTCCAGGTGCGCGGCTACTTCTTCGCGAAAGCGCTGACGATGGCCGCCGGCGCCGGGTTCTATCTGTACATGTTCACGCGCGAGCTGACCGGCGACCAGTTGCAGGTCCGCCTGCAGCAGGAGCGCGGGCTGGCCTTCACGGAATCGATCAAGCTGGTCGGCCGCGACTGGATCGGTCACGGCTTCGGCTTCGTCGAACACTACTTCTCGCACTCGGCCGTCGCCGTGCGCGGGCTCGGCGAGGGCACGAGCGCCGTCTTCTGCGCGCCGCTGGACCTGATGCTGGTCGCCGGCCCGATCGGGCTGCTCGCGTGGGCGGTGTTCTTCGGCGGCCTCGGCCAGGGCCGGCGCGCGATGGTCATGCTGGCGCCGATCGCCGCCTGGTCGCTGATCAACCCGATGCACCAGAGCGAAACGTCGTACCTGTTCATCGGCTACCTCGCGTCGTTCGCCCTCGCTCCTCGGGCGGCACCCCGCAAAGCACGCACCGCGCCGCGCGTCGCGCGGCCCCGATCCTTTTTTCCGTCCGGGTCTATTCGATGAAATTCTCCCTCATCATGGCGACGCTCGGCCGCAGCGACGAGATCGAGCGCATGTTCGACTCGCTGCTGCTGCAGGCCTATGCCGACCTCGAAGTCATCGTCGTCGACCAGAATCCGGACGACCGCGTCGAGCGGATCGTCGGCCGGTATCGCGACCGGCTGACCATCGTTCACCTGCGATCGGAGAAAGGCAAGTCGCGTGCGACGAACGTCGGGCTGAAGGCCGTGACGGGCGACGTGGTCGGCTTTCCCGACGACGACTGCTGGTATCGGCCCGGGATGCTCCATGCGGTCGCGGCGCGCCTGTCGGCCGACAGCACGATCGACGGCATGACCGGGATGAGCGTCGACGCCGCGGGCAGGCCGTCGCAAGGACGATGGGCGACGTCGGCGCAGACCGTGAACCGTTTCAACGTGTGGGTGTGCGCGACGTCGTACACGATCTTCCTGCGCCGGACTGCCGTCGCCGCGGCGGGGCAGTTCGACGTCGACCTGGGCGTCGGCGCGACCTCGCGCTGGGGCGCGGGGGAAGAGGTGGATTTCCTGGTCCGCGCGTTGCGGGCCGGATGCCGGATCGACTACGACCCGCACCTGCGCGTGCATCATCCCGAGCCGCTGGCCGTGCTCGACGAGCATGCGTATGCGCGCGGACGACGCTACAACCGCGGGTTCGGGCACGTGCTGCGCATCAATCGTTATCCGCTCGCGTACGTCCTCTACATGATCGCGCGGCCCGTGGCCGGCTGCGTGCTGTCGTGCGCGCGCCGCAATCCCCGCCGGGCGAAGTACTACTGGATCGCCGCATCGCATCGGCTGCTGGGCTGGATGGACTGAACGATGAGCACGATCCTCTCCCCGTCGACGGACAGCGCCGATCGCGCCGGTCGCGTCGAGCGCGCACCGCTCACGGTCTACACCGACACGCGCTGGCCGGTCGGCACCGGCATCCACAACGTGATGGCGGCCTATGCCGAGCGTGCACCGTCGACCGTGCGCATCGCGCCGCTGACGGTCGGCGGCGGTGTCGCGCATCCGTTGTCGCCGCTGGCGTTGAGCCGGGCGCTGCGGCGGCTGCCGGCCCGCAACGCAGTGTTCTGGAATCCCGGGTTCGTTCCGGCCACGTTGCCTGACTTCCCTTCGGTCGTCGTCGTGCACGACCTCACGCATCGCCACTTCTATACGCGCGCGCACCGCTTCTACTACGACACGATCCTCCGGCCGTTGTACCGGCGTTGCACGGCGATCGTCTGCGTGTCCGAGTTCACGCGCGACGAATTCCTGCGCTGGTCGGGCATGCCGCCCGAGCGCGTTCACGCGATCCACAACGGCACCGACGACGCGTACCGGCGCAATCGCGACACGCTCGGCTATCCATTTCCGTACGTGCTGTATCCGGGCAACCGGCGCAACTACAAGAACCTGCACCGGCTGATCGAGGCGTTCGGCGCGAGCGGGCTGTTGCCGCTCGGCGTGCGCCTGATGCTGACCGGCGAACCCGACCCGGCGCTGCTTGCGCATGCCGCGCAGCACCGGTGCGCCGACGGGCTCGTGTTCGCGGGGGTCCTGCCGAACGATGCGATGCCCAAGCTGTACCGCGGCGCGCTGTTCGTCGCGTTCGTATCGCAGTACGAAGGTTTCGGCTTGCCGATTCTCGAGGCGATGGCGTCCGACGTGCCCGTGCTGACGTCGATCGTGTCGGCGATGCCGGAAGTGGCAGGGGCCGCCGCGATGCTCGTCAATCCGCTGTCGGTCGTCGACATCGCGGTCGCGATGCGCCGGCTCGGCACGGAGGCCGCATCGCGCGACGCGCTCGTCGCGCGGGGCCGGGAGCAGATCCACCGGTTCGACTGGAACGCATCGGCGAGCAAGTTCTGGCGGCTCGTCGAGCAGGTCGGCGCGTCGGCATGACGCGCCCGTCAATCAACAGAGCCGGGCAAACCGGCCGACACCATCAATCACGGCGCGGGGGTATCACGATGGAAACGGAAGGAAGAATCAGCGTCATCGTCGTCAATTACGGCACGCCCGACCTGACGATACGATGCGTGGCGTCATTGACGTCGTTACGCGTCGCGTTTGCCGACGACATCGTCGTCGTCGAGAATGCGTCGCCGGACGACTCGTATGCGCGGTTGCGACGCGAACTGCCGCACGGCGTGAGGCTGTTGCGTGCCGCATGCAATCGCGGTTTCGGGTCGGGTGTGAACTTCGGCATGGCCGCCTGCCGGCGCGACTACGTGCTGGTGGTCAATCCCGATACGCGTTTCAGCGAGAACGGGCTGGCCAGGGTGCTGGACCTGCTCGACGCGCGCCCGGAGGCCGGGCTCGTCGGGCTCGATCTGCAGTATCCCGACGGCCGCCGCCAGTATTCGGCACGGCGGTTCTACAGCTGGCTCGACATCCTGGCGCGCCGCACCGCGCTCGGCCGCTCGAACCGCTTCCGCGCGCGGATGGCTCGGCATCTGATGATCGATGCCTGGTCGTGCGGCAGTCCGTTCGACGCCGAATGGGTGATGGGAACGGGGTTCGTGGTGCGACGCGACCTGTTCGAGTCGCTCGGCGGCATGGACGAATCGTATTTCCTCTACATGGAGGATGTCGATCTGTGCGCACGGACCTGGCTCGCCGGTTATCGCGTGCTCGGCATGCCGGGCGTCACGCTCGTGCACGAGCATCAGCGGCAGTCGGCGGCGAGCCCCGTCTCCCGTGCGGGACGCCATCATCTGCGCAGCCTGTGGCGGTTCTATCGCAAATTCCACGTGCCGTTGTCGTTGCCGCCCGGCGTGTCGCGGATCGCCCGGCAATGACGCCAGTCCGTCCGTCTCGCGTCGTCCGGTGTGCCGTGGCCGCCGCGCTGTACGCGCTGGTCATGCACGGCGCGGATGGCGCGCAGCCCGTGCCGCCGGCGTCGCGCGTGCTGCTCGCGCGGGACGGCGTCGCGCGCTACGGCGTGCGCGCCGGTGCGGCGGATGCCGTCACACGGCACGCGGCCGACGAGATTGCCGACTACCTGTCGCGCATCAGCGGCGCGTCGTTCGCCGTGTCGGACGACGGCCAGGACCGGACACCCGCGATCGTCGTCGGCGGCGAGCATGCGGCGCAACGATGCGGGCCGGCCAACGCGGCGGGGCTCGGCAGCGACGGCTTCGTCGTCTGCCGCAGCGGCGCCGACCTCGTCATCGCCGGTGGGACGCCACGCGGCACGCTGTTCGGCGCGTACTGGTGGCTCGACCGCAAGCTGGGCGTGAAGTGGCTCGCGCCCGATGCCACCGAAGTGCCCAGGCAGGCCGAGCTTCGCGTCGACGCGACACCCGTGCGGCAGGTTCCGCGCTTCGCGTATCGCGAGGTATTGAGTGCGGAAGGCGAGGACAAGCCGTTTCGCGCGCATAACCTGCTGAACGGCGAGTCGCACGGGACGTCGTACCGCGCGTCCCCGCCCGGGATCGACATGTGGGATCGCAGCTGGCTCGCGCGGGATGGCGACGCCGACTTCTGGACGCTCGTGCCGCGCGACCGCTACGCGGCCGCTCACCCGTCCTGGTATGCGGGCGGGCAACTCGCGATGATGTCGGCCGACGTCCGCGCCACCATGGCCGCCGAGATCGTGAAGCGGCTGAAGCGTTTGCCCGATCCGGGCCGCATCTGGTTCGGCATCCGCGACATGGACTGGGGCTGGGACCCGGATCAGGCGAGTCGCGCGTTCGCCGATACGCACGGTGGCGCGCTGTCGGCCGCGTTTCTCGACATGGTGCGGGACGTGTCGGCGCAGGTCCGGGCCGCGGTGCCGGGCGCGCGTTTCGCGATGCCGGCCTATCACTGGGGCTTCACGCCGCCGGACGGCATGCAGGTGCCGGATCACGTCCGCGTCTATCCGATGACGATCCAGGTCGACTACAGCGTCGCGCTGAACGAGGACCGCAACGCGCGGCTGCGCGACGGCCTGAAGCAATGGAACCAGATCGCGCGGCACGTCACCGTCTGGGATCACGTCGTGAACTTCGGCGGCTACCTGCAGCCGACGCCGAATCTCTATCCGGTCGGCCGCAGCATTGCGTGGCTCGCCACGTTGCCGAACGTCGACGGCTACTTCGCGGAGGGCGACTGGCAGTCGCGCGGCGGCGAATTCGCGAGCCTGCGCGTGTGGCTGATCGCACGGATGCTGTGGACGCCGACGGCGGACCCGCGTGCGCTCGTCCGCGAATATTGCGACGCCTACTACGGTGCGGCGGCCCCGGCCGTCATGCGCTATATCGACCGCATGCATGCGGCGCTGCGCGCGAGCGGCGACGTGCTCGCCGAGCAGACGCCGGTCGGCATGTCGATGTACACGTACGACTTCGTTCGCGAGGCGGAACGCGATTTCGACGCGGCCGCCCGTGCCGTCGACGGCGACGCCGTGCGCGGCGCGCGCGTGCGACAGGCGCGCGTGCCGCTCGATTTCGTGATCCTGGCCCTGCGCGAGCGCTACGCGGCGCGCGCCGCGAAGGACGGCTGGGACCTCGACGTCGGCGCGCGACGCGCCCGTCTCGACGCGGCGATCGCGGCAGCAGGCATTCGTCAGTATCGGCAAAGCGGCAATCTCGCGGCACTCGGCGCGTTGCTCGATATCGACCGGCATCCCGTCGTCGCGCCGCCGCTCGTGGCGGGTCCGGCCGACGGCGACTGGCGCGCGATCGACGTGTCGCGCGTGAACCTCTACGACAGCGCGCGTTTGGTGGCCGATCCGGGTTCGCTCGACGGCGCCGCGATCGCGATGCGCGGCGATTCGGGCGCATGGGCGGTCCAGCTCAAGCTCGACAAGCTGCCGCGCGACGGGCGCTGGGATCTCTACGCATCGGTGCGCGTGCCGGAAGGCGGCGGGGCAGGCGCGGCCGCCGTGCGCGTCGGCGCGTACCCGCCGATGACGCTGCGCACCGACACGCCGGCGCGCACGCTCGACGACGCGCGATTCCGGTGGCTGCCCGTGCCGGGCGGCCCGTTCAGGTACGACGCCGATCACGAGAAAGGCATCTATGTCCACGGCGTCGGCTTCGCGCGAGGACAGTCCGTGCGCGTGGGGGCGTTCGTCGCCATTCGTCACCGTGCGCCGGACGACACGCCGCCGCCCGCTCCGCTTCAAGGAAACGCTTCATGAAAGTCGCCATCGTTTCGCCGATTCCGCTGTTTCCCGTCAACGCGGGCAATCGCAGTCGCGTCCTGAATCTCGCGCGGGCGGTGAGGTCGCTCGGCTGCGATGTGCATTTCGTCTATCTGGAATCGCGCCAGACGGGCGGCATGGATCTCGACGCGCATCGCGAGGAGTTCGGCGCGGACCGCGTGTCGGTATTGCGTCGCGCGGGCCTGGCGCTGGCGCGCTATCGGTTCAAGCGGGTCGCGTGGCTCGCGCGTCGCCTCGCCGCGAAAGCGGCCGGCAGCCGGCATGCGTATTACACGGGGCTCGACGAGCTGTTCAGCGACAGCTTCTCCGCGCAGTTGCGCGCGCTGCAGCACCGCCACACGTTCGACGCCGTGTTCGTCGAATACGTGTTCTATTCGCGTGCGCTCGATGCGTTTCCCGATTCGGTCGTGAAGGTCGTCGACACGCACGACATCTTCGCGGACCGGCACGTGCCGTTCATCGGCCGCCCCGGTGCGAAGCGCTACATGTTTTCGATTCCGCCGGAACGGGAATGCGACGGATTGCGCCGTGCGCATGTCGCGCTGGCGATCCAGGCCGAGGAGGGCGACGCGCTGACGGCACGCCTCGGCGGCGGCGACACGCCGTCGGTCGCGGTCCTCAGTCACCTGCTCGCGTTTCCGCCGCAGGTGGACTGCGCCGGGCATGCCGACGCGACCTTTCTCGGCAGCGACAACCAGCCGAACCGCGACGCCGTGAAGTACTTCGTCGACGAGATCCTGCCGCATGTCGTGGCGCGGCTGCCGGCATTTCGCCTGCATCTCGCCGGCACGATCGCGGCGGCCGTGCCGGACGGTCCGCACCTCGTCAAGCGCGGCACCGTCGCCGAGCTGGGCGACGCGTTCGCGATCGCGCCGATCTCGATCAATCCGATGCTGCTCGGCACCGGCATCAACATCAAGCTGCTCGAGAGCATGGCGCTCGGCGTGCCGATCGTCAGCACGCGGACCGGCGCGCGCGGCCTCGGCGAACAGGACCTGCGCGGTGTGACCGTCGTGCGGGACGGCGATCCGCAGGGCTTCTCGGATGCGGTCGTCCGGCTCGCGACGGACCGCGCGCAGCGTGTCGCGCAGGGGGCCGCCGCACGTGCCGCCGCGCTGGCCTGGCACGAAACGCAGCTGGATGTCCTGCGCGAGACGCTCCGGCGGCGGCCGGTTGCAGCGCACGCGTGACGGACGCATCCATCGAAACCATCGAACCAACCAGGGGAATCGAACATGTCGAAACTGGCCGATCTGAAGCAGCGGCTGCGCGTGCGGCTGTACGTCACGCGACTGACGCGGCAATGGCGTCGCGAGGCCGCACGGCGTGCCGCGAGCGACGCCGCCGCGCCCGGCGCCCATCTGCTGGTCCTGCCGTGCGACCCGTGGACGCTGGTCGGCTCGAAAGGCGACGAAGCGATGCTGCGCGCGGTCGTCGAGCGGTTGCGTGTTGCGAACGGCGCGTTGCGGGTGTCGGTCGTCACGGCCACGCCGGAGGCGGCGGACGCCGCGACCCGGCTCGGCTTTCAGGCGGTCGACGCTTGGCGCGAGCCGTGGCGCCTGATGGACACCGTCGAGCGGCTGGCCGCATTGCAGCCCAGCGCGGTGGTCGTCATCGGCGCGGACGTGATGGACGGCTACTACTCGCCGATGACGTCGCTGCGGTTGCTGGCGACGGCGGACCTGCTGGTCCGGCGCGGCGTGGCCGGCACGATTCTCGGCTTCAGCTTCAACCGCCAGCCGTACCGGCAACTGAGGCATGCATTCGACCAGATCGACGCGCGGCTGCTGGTCAATGTGCGCGACGGCGTGTCGCTCGACCGATTCAGGCGTTTCAGTTCGGCGCCCGCCGAGCTGGTGGCGGATTCCGCATTCATGCTTCAGCCGGACCATGCGTCGGATTGCGTCAGGGGGACGGCATCGTGGGTCGAATCGCGGCGCGCGGCCGGCGACATCGTGATCGCTTTCAACTTGCACCCGATGCTGATTCGCCGGGCCAGCGACACGGATATCGCGGCGCTCGTCGCGTCGGCGCAGGAGGCGCTTCACGGGCTCGCGGCACGGCATCGCGTCAGCGTCGTGCTGCTGTCTCACGACTATCGCGGCCGCGACGGCGACGATACCTGTCTCGAACCACTGCACGACGCCTTGACCGAGACGATGGGCGACCGGCTGTACTACCCGCGCACCCGCATGTCGGCGGCCGAGCTGAAGGCCATTTCGGGGCAGGTCGACGGCGTGGTGACGGGCCGCATGCATCTCGCGATCGCCAGTCTTGGCATGGGCGTGCCCGTCGCGGCGCTGACCTACCAGGACAAGTTCCAGGGCCTTTTCAGTCATTTCGGGCTGCCGGACACCTTCCTGATGAAGCCTGACGAAGCGATGCGCGCGACGCGCCTGGCGGCGGTGCTCGACCGCTTCGTGTCGGAGCTTCCCCAGCTGCGCGACCAGGTGCATGCCGCGCTGCCGCGCGTCAAGGAGGCGTCGTGCAGGAACCTGCGCGGCGTGATCCACGCGATTCAGCCGTCGTGAGCGGGTATTCCGCCATTTTTACCCCGTTCGAAGCCGCGCCGCGCCGCGCGGGGTCGAACGGCAACCTGTCGAGTCTCGCTTGAACCTGTCAAATGAAAAGTCCCACCATTCGCGAACTGCAACAGCAACTGGGTCAACTGAACCTGATCGTCGAAGAAGTCCGGCAGAAGGAGAAGCAGGCCCGACTCAAGGAGATCGCCGAGTACGTCCGGCAGTTCAGCATCACCGAAATCGAACTGCTGCGCGCGGCGGGCTTCATCAAGGCGCGGCAACAGAAGGCGCCGGCGAAATACTACGACCCGAACACCGGCCGCTCGTGGTCGGGGAAGGGCGCACGTCCCCGGTGGCTGGCCGGCAAGAATCTCGACGACTACCTGATCCGCGAGACGCCGCAGCCATGGTGGCCGGAAACGCGCTGACGGCCGGTCGGCAACGGCGTCCTGAAGCGACGCCGGGCGATCCGGCATGACTCGAACGAACTGAATTTAGAGGCAATGCGGCATATGCGGAATCCCGACATGGACCCGGTCGCTCCCCCGGACAGCCCGGGACCCAGGAAGAAGACGAGCTATCGCGCCCCGGCGCTCGAGAAAGGCCTCGATATCCTCGAGCTGCTGATCGATCGCCAGTACGGCATGGCGCAGGCGGACATCTGCCGCGCGTTGAAACGCAGCCGAAGCGAGCTGTACCGGATGATGCAGGTGCTCGAGGATCGCGGTTACATCTACCGGGTGGATCGCTATGACCGGTACGCGCTCACCATGAAGCTTTACTTTCTCGGGCAGCATCATGCACCGACCCGATCGCTGGGCGCGCTCGTCACGCCGCTGTTGCAACAGTTCGCATTGCAGACGGTCCAGTCGTGTTACCTGGCGGTATTCGACGGCGACACGATGATCGTCATCGCGACGGCCGGCGCCGAGACGGAATGGAACATCGCGGTCCGCGTCGGCACGCGCATGCCGCTGCACGGCAGCGCGGCGGGCGAGATGTACCTGGCCTTTCAGGACGAAGACGTGCGGGCCCGGTTGTCGCGGGCCGACGGGCACGCCGGTGGGTCGCGCAATCCGCCGCCCGGTGACGACACGTTGCCGCCCCATCTGGCCGACGGCTATCTCTGCCGTCCCAATGCGCGCATTCCCGGCATCACGGATATCGCGACGCCGATCGTCGACAAGTCGGGTTCGGCCATCGCGATCCTCGCGTGCCCGTACCTCGCGCTGTCGGGGGAAGCGGGCGCGATGTCGGTCAAGCAGATCAGCGCGGCGTTGTACGAAACGGCCCAGCGCATCGCCGCGACGGTCGATCAGCGGTTCATGCAATCGGCCGTCGACATGCCGGCGCGTGGCGCGGCATGCACGTAGGGCGGCGGGAATCGTTCCGGGTACCGACGGAGAGGACGAACTCACCGTGAAGCGGCGCCGGCTCTGCGCCAGGCCGCGCTCAGGGCGGTCGCGGTCATGTCGCGGCGCGATGCGTGCTCACGCGTCGCGATGATCGGCAGCCTGCGGTCAGCGGTTCACGACCGAGTACACGAGCGTGCCGGAGAACATCAACAGCACGAGCGAGGCGCCGCGCAGCAGCGTCGACGTTCGGGCGGCCCACGCGCGTTGCGAGGTCAGGAGCCCGCCGAGGGACGACCAGCCCACGCCGATCGGCGCGAGCACGACCAGAAAGACGAGGAGCGTCCATGCGAAATAGTGGGCCGACCTGAACGCCTCCAACGGAAACAGCGTGCTCGAGAACAGCAGCGCCTTCGGGTTCATCGTCGTCGCGACGAACACATCGCGAAACCTCACCGGCGCGATCGGTACGTCCTGCGGCACGCGGCTATGCGTCCACATCCTGAGCGCGAGGAAAAAGATGTAGACGGAGCTCGCGAGCTTGACCACGTCATACAGCCAGGGCCGGCCGGCAGCGAACGCGGCCAGGAAGAATCCCCATACGGAAATCGCGATCGCGTAGCCGAGCGCCTCGGCGATCACCAGCGGCCAGGTACCGCGCAGGCCGACCTTCAGCCCGGACGACAGCAGCAACGTATTGGTCGGCCCCGGCACGATCAGCACCAGCGAGACGTACATCGACATCTTCAGCAACGCTTCCTGGATGGGCACGCGGCCTCCTCGATTCGTCGGTGTCGCGGTTCGCGTCCGGCCGAAGCCGGGGCGCCGCTGGAATGCTTCAGTGCAGAGGCGATCCGCTCTTTCGGGTACGTGCCCGTTTTCATTGCATGGCCTTCGTGTCCGCCCGGACACATGATGACGAATTTCTCCGGCGACGAGTCGGATTATTTTCAGGTCGGCATCAAAACTGCCGAAATTCGAAAAGATCGACTTCGTTGTTTTGGAAATGAAGAGGACTTTATTTCTTTCCTGTTAATTAGATCTGTCATTTCGCGTTTTTTGTAAAATGGGGTGCTTGTATATGCGATTTAAATAAAAAACAGAATTTATTTGGTTTGAGAAATTAAATCGATCTTTGTGCAGCATTTCGTCGATATTTTGCGGGATTTAGAATTTCTCTGGATAACTTTAGATTGATATGAAATTTTTCTCGGCATGCCGTCCTGAACGCTGTTAAGGTGTGCCGCAGCGGTCAAGTGCATGGCGTATCAATCGTGCTGGCAATCAGGGCAATTGATCATGGCCGTGCACTAACGGCGATCGTCGAATCGGCAAGTCAATCTGCCGAGGCTGAATCCATTGCGCGGTGTGCCGCCGCATTCGATGGGGATTCGCATTGTTGATTGAATTCGCTTCAATTAACCGCGTCTTTGCGATTTGACTTGTCATGACGGGTGGCGTCATGTTGTGACGCGTTGCCGAACAATTTGCCGGTTCAATTCGAAAAGGCGGCACTATCCATTCAGGTTTTCAATCCCATGGGAAGCGTGTCATGAGTAATCCGATCAGGAATATCGTCATCGTGGGCGGCGGCACGGCGGGCTGGATGTCCGCCTCGTACCTCGTCCGGGCACTCCAGCAGCAGGCGAACATCACGCTCGTCGAATCCGCGGCGATTCCCCGGATCGGCGTGGGCGAGGCGACCATTCCGAGTCTGCAGAAGGTGTTCTTCGACTTCCTCGGAATACCGGAGCGGGAGTGGATGCCCCAGGTGAACGGCGCGTTCAAGTCTGCCATCAGGTTCGTCAACTGGCGGAAGTCGCCCGACCGCGCGCCCGGCGATCATTTCTATCATCTGTTCGGCAACGTGCCGAACTGCGACGGCGTGCCGCTTACCCACTACTGGCTGCGCAAGCGCGAACAGGGCTTCCAGCAGCCGATGGCGTACGCCTGCTACCCGCAGACCGAGGCGCTGGACGCCAAGCTGGCACCGTGCCTGGCCGACGGCACCCGCCAGATGTCCCACGCGTGGCACTTCGACGCGCACCTGGTGGCCGACTTCCTGAAGCGCTGGGCCGTCGAACGCGGCGTGAAGCGCGTGGTCGACGAGGTCGAGCAGGTTCACCTGGACGATCGCGGCTATATCTCCAGCCTGTCCACCAAGGAGGGGCGGACGCTGGAAGCGGACCTGTTCATCGACTGCTCCGGTATGCGGGGACTCCTGATCAACCAGGCCCTGAAGGAGCCGTTCATCGACATGTCCGACTACCTGCTGTGCGACAGCGCGGTCGCGAGCGCGGTGCCCGCCGACGACGCGCGCGTGGGGATCGAGCCGTACACCTCGGCGATCGCGATGAACTCGGGCTGGACCTGGAAGATCCCGATGCTGGGCCGGTTCGGCAGCGGCTACGTGTTCTCGAGCAAGTTCACGTCGCGCGACCAGGCCACCGCCGACTTCCTCGACCTCTGGGGGCTCTCGGACGAGCAGCCGCTCAACCAGATCAAGTTCCGGGTCGGGCGCAACCGGCGGGCGTGGGTCAACAACTGCGTCTCCATCGGGTTGTCGTCGTGCTTCCTGGAGCCGCTGGAATCGACGGGCATCTACTTCATCTACGCGGCGCTTTACCAGTTGGTGAAGCACTTCCCCGACACGTCGTTCGACCCGCGGTTGACCGACGCATTCAATGCCGAAATCGTCTACATGTTCGACGACTGCCGGGATTTCGTCCAGGCGCACTATTTCACCACGTCGCGCGACGACACCCCGTTCTGGCGCGCGAACCGGCACGACCTGCGGCTCTCGGATGCCATCCAGGAGAAGGTCGAACGCTACAAGGCGGGGCTGCCGCTGACCACCGCGTCGTTCGACGATTCGACGTACTACGACACCTTCGACTACGAATTCAAGAACTTCTGGTTGAACGGCAACTACTACTGCATATTTGCCGGCCTGGGGCTGTTGCCGGACCGGTCGCTGCCGCTCTTGCGGCACCGGCCGGAGTCGATCGACAAGGCCGAGGCGATGTTCGCCCGGATCCGGCGCGAGGCCGAGCATCTGCGAAAGAGCCTGCCGACGAACCACGATTACCTGCGCTCGCTGCGCGAGGGCCACGCGGGGCTGTCTCGCAGCCAGCCCGGGCCGACGCTCGCGGCGCCGGAGATCCTGTAGTGGACAGCACCCTGGCCCGGGTAAGCGCCATCGCGGCCACGCACGACGCCGTGGCGGCGTGCGATCCGCTGCAGGCGCGGGCGTTCGTCCTGCAACTGCCCGGCCTGAACCGTCAACGGGACGTGCCCGGCATCGTCGGCCTGTTGCGCGCGTTCCTTCCGGCGCGCGGCATGCCCGCGGGCTGGGGCTTCGTCGAAGCCGCGGCCGCGATGCGGGATATCGGGTTCTTCCTCGGGTCGCTCAAGCGGCACGGACACGAGCCGGTGGACGCGGTGCCCGGGCTCGAGCCGGTGCTGCTCGACCTGGCGCGCGCGACCGGCCTACCGCCGCGCGAGACGCTCCTGCATGTGACCGTCTGGAACCCGGCGGCGGCCGACGCGCAGCGCAGCTACACCGGGCTGCGCGACGAAGCGCACCTGCTCGAGAGCGTGCGCCTCTCGATGGCGGCGCTCGAGGCGGCCATCGCGTTGACCGTCGAGCTGTCCGACGTGCCGCTGCAGGCACCTGCGTTCGCGCAAGGGTGCGACGCGCTGGCGGCCTATCTGCGGAAAATGGTCGACTCGATTGTTTACGCGTACCGCTTCATCTCGCTGCAGGTCTTCTACGACGAGCTTCGCCCGTTCTACGAGCCGATTCGAGTGGGGGGCCGCAGCTACCTCGGCCCCGGCGCCGTCGAAATGCCGCTCTTCGTGCTGGAGCACGTGCTGTGGGGGGCGCAATCGGACCACCACGCGTATCGGGAATTCAAGGAGACGTACCTGCCCTACGTGCTGCCCGCATTCAGGGCGATCTACGCGCGGTTCGCCGGGCAGCCGTCGCTCATCGACCGTGCGCTCGGCGACGCGCAAGCGGCCCGTGCGCGGGGCGAGCCCGTCGCGGCCGGATTGGCGGCCCTCGACCGCGTATTCGAGGTCCTGCTGCACTTCCGGGCGCCTCACGTCAAATTGGCGGAGCGCGCATACGAAGCCGGTAAAAGCGGCCCGTCGATCGGCAGCGGGGGGTACGCGCCCAGCATGCTCGGCGATCTGCTGACGCTCACGCGTGCCGCGCGATCGCGCGTGCGCGCCGCGCTCGACGAATCCGGCGCCTGACGCGCGCGGCCATGTATTCCATCTCACCAGGAGAGTGTGCCCCCATGACTCAGCAGAGCCCCGCGAACGGGCGCGACAGCAACCACTTCGATGTGATCATTCTCGGCTCGGGCATGTCGGGCACCCAGATGGGCGCCATCCTGGCCAGGCAACGGTTTCGCGTGCTGATCATCGAGGAGTCGTCGCACCCGCGGTTCACGATCGGCGAATCGTCGATCCCCGAGACGTCCCTGATGAACCGCATCATCGCCGATCGCTACGGCATTCCGGAGCTTGACCACATCACGTCGTTCTATGCGACGCAGCGGTACGTCGCATCGAGCACGGGCATCAAGCGCAACTTCGGCTTCGTATTCCACAAGCCCGGCGAGGAGCACGATCCGAAGGAGTTCACGCAGTGCGTCATCCCCGAACTGCCGTGGGGGCCGGAGAGCCATTATTACCGGCAGGACGTCGACGCCTACCTGTTGCAAGCCGCGATCAAATACGGCTGCACGGTCCGCCAGAAGACGACCGTGACGGAATACCACGCGGACAAGGACGGCGTCGCGGTGGCCACCGCCCAGGGCGAACGGTTCACCGGCCGGTACATGATCGACTGCGGCGGGCCCCGCGCGCCGCTCGCGACCAAGTTCGCGCTGCGCGAAGAGCCGTGCCGCTTCAAGACGCATTCGCGCAGCCTCTACACGCACATGCTCGGGGTCAAGCCGTTCGACGACATCTTCAAGGTCAAGGGGCAGCGCTGGCGTTGGCACGAGGGGACCTTGCACCACATGTTCGAGGGCGGCTGGCTCTGGGTGATTCCGTTCAACAACCACCCGCGGTCGACCAACAACCTGGTGAGCGTCGGCCTGCAGCTCGACCCGCGTGTCCACCCGAAAACGGACATCCCCGCGCAGCAGGAATTCGACGCATTCCTCGCGCGGTTCCCGAGCATCGCGGCGCAGTTCCGCGACGCCGTGCCGGTGCGCGACTGGGTCAGGACCGACCGCCTGCAGTTCTCGTCGCGCGCGTGCGTCGGCGATCGCTACTGCCTGATGCTGCACGCGAACGGGTTCATCGATCCGCTTTTCTCCCGCGGGCTCGAGAACACCGCGGTGACCATCCACGCGCTCGCGGCGCGCCTGATCAAGGCGCTGCGCGACGACGACTTCTCCCCCGAGCGCTTCGAGTACATCGAGCGGCTCCAGCAGAAGCTGCTGGACCACAACGACGACTTCGTCAGCTGCTGCTACACGGCGTTCTCGGATTTTCGCCTGTGGGACGCGTTCCACAGGCTGTGGGCGGTCGGCACGATCCTCGGCCAGTTCCGGCTCGTGCAAGCCCACGCGCGGTTCCGCGCGTCGCGCGACGAGCGCGACCTCGATCGCCTCGACGACGACGCGCCGTACCTCGGGTTCCTGTGCGCGGACATGGAGGGGTACTACCAGTTGTTCAACGACGCCAAGGCCGAGGTCGAGGCCGTGAGCGCAGGGCGCAAGCCGGCCGGGGAGGCCGCGGCGCGGATTCACGCGCTCATCAACGAACGCGAGTTCGCCAAGCCGATGTTCGGCTTCGGGTACTGCATCACCGGGGCCAGGCCGCAGCTCAACAACTCGAAGTACAGCCTGCTGCCGGCGATGAAGCTGCTGCACTGGACGCAGACCAGCGCGCCGGCCGAGGTGAAAAGGTATTTCGACTACAACCCGATGTTCGCGCTGCTCAGGGCGTACGTCACGACCCGCATCGGCCTGGCGCTGAAGTAGTCGCCCGACCCCGGAATCGAAATGATCGACGACATTCAATTGAATCGGGTGGGTGCCGGCGCGCATCCGGCGGCGGCGTACGACGCGACCACGCGCGTGGCCGCGAGCTGGTACGTCGCGATGCGCACGGCCGACCTCAAGGACAAGCCGGCGGCGTTGACGCTCTTCGGCCAGCCGTGCGTCGCATGGCGCGGCGCGTCGGGACGGGCCGTGGTGATGGACCGCCACTGCGCGCACCTTGGCGCGAACCTGGCCGACGGGCAGGTCGAGGACGGGTGCATCCGGTGCCCGTTTCACCACTGGCGGTACGACGAGCACGGCCAGTGCGTGCATATCCCCGGCCACGGCCCGGCGGTGTGCCGCCTGGAGCCGGTCCCGCGCGGGGCGCGCCAGCCGACGTGGGTCACGGCCGAGCGGTACGGCTACGTGTGGGTCTGGTACGGCTCCGCGCAGCCGCTGCATCCGCTGCCCGAAATCGCCGCGGCCGACGTCGACAACGGCGACTTCATGCACCTGCACTTCGCGTTCGAGACGACGACGGCGGTGTTGCGGATCGTCGAGAATTTCTACGACGCGCAGCACGCGGCGCCCGTCCACGCGCTGCCGATATCGGCCTTCGAGCTCAAGCTCTTCGACGATTGGCGCCCGTGGCCGGAGGTCGAGTCGCTGGCACGGGCGGGCGCGTGGTTCGGTGCCGGGATCGATTTCACCGTGGACCGGTACTTCGGGCCTTTCGGCATGCTGTCGCGCGCGCTCGGCATGAACATGTCGCAGATGAACCTGCACTTCGACGGCTACCCCGGCGGGTGCGTGATGACCGTCGCGCTGGACGGAGACGTCAAATACAAGCTGCTGCAGTGCGTGACGCCGGTGAGCGACGGCAAGAACGTCATGCACATGCTCATCTCGATCCGGAAGGCGGGCGGCCTCCTGCGTCGCGCGACCGACTACCTGCTGTTCGGGCTCCAGACCCGGCAGGCCGCGGGGTACGACGTCAAGATCTGGAACGGGATGAAGCCGGACGGCGGCGGCGCGTACAGCAAGTACGACAAGCTCGTGCTGAAGTACCGCGCGTTCTACCGCGGCTGGGTCGACCGCGCCGGCGCAAGCGAGCGGCAATACGCGAGCCGGCGGCTCTAGCCGGACCGGGTTCGGCCGCGTCGCGAAGAAGATCTCGCCACGCTGACCGGCTGATTACGGTTTTGTCATCAACGCCGTGCGCGCCTGCACGCAGCGAAGCCGTGGCGCCATTTCCGGGTAACATCGCCGGATGTCCCCACGCTAGCGACGGAGCCGGCCATGCGCATCCTGATAGTCGAAGACGAACCGAAGACGGGCGCTTACCTGAAGAAGGGGCTCGAGGAATCGGGCTTCAGCGTCGATCTCGCGAAGGACGGCGGCGAAGGGCTGATGCTGGCGCAGGAAGAGCGTTACGACGTGATCGTGCTCGACGTGATGCTGCCCGTGCTCGACGGCTGGGCCGTGCTCAAGCGGCTGCGCGACACGCACACGACGCCGGTGCTGTTCCTGACCGCGCGCGACGACGTGCAGGACCGCGTGCACGGCCTCGAACTCGGCGCCGACGACTATCTCGTGAAGCCGTTCGCGTTCGTCGAGCTGCTCGCCCGCATCCGCACGCTCGCGCGTCGCGGGCCGCCGCGCGAGACCGAGCACCTGACGGTCGGCGATCTCGAAATCGACGTGGTGCGCCGCCGCGTGAAGCGCGGCGCCACCCGCATCGACCTCACGCCGCGCGAATTCTCGCTGCTGCAACTGCTCGCGCGCCGGCAGGGCGAGGTGCTGAGCCGCACGCAGATCGCATCGTACGTGTGGGACATGAATTTCGACAGCGACACCAATGTCGTCGAGGTCGCGATCCGGCGCCTGCGCGCGAAGATCGACGACGCGTTTCCGGTCAAGCTGATCCATACCGTGCGCGGCGTCGGCTACGTGCTCGAACCGAAGGACGACGCATGATGCGCCCGCGCTCGCTTGCCGCGACGCTCGCGCTCGCGTTCGCCGCGACCACGCTCGCGTCGTTCGCGCTCGTCGGGACGTATGTGTATGCGGGCCTCGAGCGGCAGGTCAACACGCAGGACGACCTCGACATCGTGCTGGCCGCGCGCCACACACGCCGGCTCGCGGGCGAGCTCGAGTCGCTCGAGGCGGTGCGTGCGCACGCGGAGCGGTTGACGAGCCAGGTGCTGGGCAACGAGGCGCTGTCGATGGCCGTCGTCGATGCGCGGGGCGACGTGCTCGCACGGCACAATGTCCGGCTCGCCGCGCTCGACGACGCGCCTGCCGCCGCATCGGTTCCGCTCGCCGACGTGCAGCTGTTCGCGCCGCACGCGGTGCCGGTTCCGGCAAACGACCGGATCACGGCCGACCGGCTCGTCACGTGGACGGCCGGCGGCGGCACGCCGATGCGCGGCGTCGTGATCGAGGCGGCGCTGGGCGACCGCACGCCGATCCGCATCGCGATCGCGCGCAACATGCGCGACCGGGCCGACCTGCTCGACGGCTATCGCGACCGGCTCGAGCTCGCCGGCGGGCTCGGCGCGCTGTTCGCGCTGCTGCTCGGCTACTGGCTGATCCGCACGGCGCTCGCGCCGCTGCGCGAGATTGTCGACAACACCGGCCGGATCACGGTCGACAAGCTCGACACGCGGCTCGACGCGTCGCGCGCCCCGCCCGAGCTGCGTGCGCTTGTCGATGCGCAGAATGCGATGCTCGGCCGCCTGCAGCAGGCATTCGCGCATCTGTCGCAATTCAGCGCCGACCTCGCGCACGACCTGCGCACCCCGCTGAACAACATGCGCGGCGCCACCGAAGTCGCGCTCGCGCGGCCGCGTTCGGTGGATGAGTACCAGACGCTGCTCGAATCGAATCTCGAGGAATACGACCGCCTCGCACGGATGATCGAGAACGTGCTGTTTCTCGCGCGCGCCGAGCATCCGAGCTTCGTCACGCGGCAGCGCGCGTTCGACGTGCGCGACGAACTCGAGCGCATCGCCGGGTATTTCGAGGGGCTCGCGGACGAAGCGGGCTCGACGTTGCGCGTCGAAGGGCAGGGGCAGCTGACCGCCGATGTCGAGCTGTTTCGCCGCGCCGTCGGCAACCTGCTCGCGAACGCGCTGCGTTACACGCCCGCCGGCGGCGTCATTACGCTCGGTGTCGACGAAACGGCCGAGGCGGTGAACGTCGTCGTCGAGAATCCGGGCGAGCCGATCGATCCCGCGCTGCTGCCGCGAATCTTCGACCGGTTCGTGCGCGGCGACCCCGCGCGCAGCGGCGGCGTGCCGGGCGGCACGGCCGGGCTCGGCCTCGCGATCGTGCGCTCGGTGATGGAGTTGCACGGCGGCACCGCGCAGGTCGAAAGCGACGCGCGCGGCACGCGCTTCGTGCTCACGTTCAACCGGCCGCCGGCAGCGTGACGGCGGGGGCGGGCTGAGCGGCTGTTGCTCGTTCCATCGTACCGGCTTTCGATACCACGTCCGCGCTCGCCTGCCAGCCGCCGCCCAGCGCCTTCAGCAAGCCGACTTCGGCCTCCATCCGGCGCGCGTCGATCTGATCGGCCGTGCGCCGGTTCGTCAACGCGATCGTCTGCGCGGTCACCACGTCCAGATAGCTGACGGCGCCCGCGTTGAAGCGATTCGTCGTCAGCCGCAGCGACAGGTCGGCCGCGTCGGTCGCGCGCTGCTGGCTGCCGGCTTCGGACGCAAGCGCATCGAGCGCCGACAACTGATCCTCGACCTGCTGGAACGCGACGAGGACGGACTGCCGGTAGTCGGCGACCGCGCCGTCGTACTGCGCGTGCGCGCCGCGCAGCGATGCGCTGCGACGGCCGCCGTCGAACAGCGTGCCGGCGAGTTGCGGGCCGAGCGACCAGAACAGGCTCGGTGCGGCGAGCCACGGCGCGAAGAACGCGCTTTCGAGGCCGGCGCTCGCCGACAGCACGAGATCGGGGAAGAATGCGGCGCGCGCCTCGCCGATCCGCGCGTTCGCGGCCGCGACCCGGCGTTCGGCCGCCGCGATGTCGGGCCGCCGCTCCAGCAGTTGCGACGGCACGCCGGCCGGAATCGCCGGCACGCGGAACGCCTGCACGCGCGGCGGCAGCGCGAACGTCGACGCGCTTTCGCCGACGAGCGTCGCGATCGCGTGCTGCAACTGCGCACGCGACGCGTCGATGTCGGTGTCCTGCGTGCGGGTCGATTCGAGCTGCGTCTCGGCTTGCGCGACCGCCGATGCGTCGATCGCGCCGGCCGCGAGCTGCTGCTTGAGCAGCGTCAGCGCATCCGTGTAGGCGCGCACCGTATCGTCGAGCAGCTGCTTCTGCGTGTCGAGCGAGCGCAGCGCGAAATAGTCGGTCGCGAGCTCGGCCGTGACCGACAGCTTCACGGCCTGCAGGTCGGCTGCACTCGCGGCGGCGTTCGCCTGCGCGCCCGCTACGGCGTCGCGCACTCGGCCGAATACGTCGGGTTCCCAGCTCGCGGCCACGCCGGCCTGGTAGTCGGGCGTCGTCTTGCCGGCGAGCGACGAGCCGAGCCGGTTTTGCGACACGCGCGCACGGCTCTGCGCGACGCCTGCCGTGATCGTCGGCAGGAACCCGGCGTGCTGATAGTCGACCATCGCGCGCGCCTGCTGCAGATCGGCGATCGCTTTCTTCACCGTTTGGTTCGACACGTCGACGCGCGCTTCGAGCGCGTTCAGGTCGGCGTCGTCGAACACGGTCCACCACGCGCCGCGCGCGGCGGCGTCGGCGGGCATCGCGACGTGCCAGCCGGCTTGCGCGGCCGGTGCGCCCGCGTAGTGGGCGGGCACCGCGACGGTGGGCGGTGAATAGGGCGGCAGCGTCGAGCAGGCAGTCAGTGCGGCGGCAACGCCGAGCGCGACGATGCGGCGAGCGAACGGGAGCGGATGAAGAAGGCGCATGGCAGGCATCTCGTGGGAGGCGTCGAAGGGTCAGCCGCGGGCGGGCGCCGGAGCAGGCGTTGACGTAGCCGGTGCAACGCCGGCCTCGCGCGGCGGCACGTCGCGCGCACCGGACGCGGACGCCGGTTGATCGGCCAGTGCGGTCCGAGCGGCCTGCGCGGCCTGCGCGGCCTGCGCGGGCGAAGCGGACGAAGCGGACGAAGCGGACGAAGCAGCCACTGGCGCCGCATCGTGCGCGGTCGACACGATCGTCACGGCTTCCCCTGCCGTGATCGCATCGCCCGGGTTGTCGATCACGCGATCGGTCGCCGCGAGCCCCGCGACGATCTCCACGCGCGTGCCGAAATCGCGCCCGATCTGCACGGTCTTCAGCGCGGTGCGCCCGTTCGCGCCGACGGTGGCGACCGTCACGCCGCTCGCGCGGAACAGCAGCGCGCTGACCGGCAGGTCGAGCGCCGGCGCCGCGCTCGGCACGACGAGATGCGCCTGCGCATACGCACCGGGCATCAGCGTGCCGTCGCGATTGTCGACGTCGATCTCGACACGCAGCGTGCGCGTGACGGGGTCGATCGCGCCCGCGCTGCGCGCGACCTGCGCGGCGATGCGCCGCCCCGGAAACTGCGGCGTCGTCAGGTAGACCGGCGTGCCGGTCGACACGCCGGCCGCGCTGTCCTGCGGCACGTCGACGAACACGCGCAGCGTGTCCGTCTGTTCGAGGTGGAACAGTTCGCCGGACAGGCCCGGGCTGCCCGGCGTGCCGCCCGCGGTCACCAGCGTGCCGACGTCGACGTTGCGTGCGGTGATCACGCCGTCGAACGGCGCGGCGACGGACTCGTACGACACGAGTTCGGCAAGATGCGCGACGTTCGCCTGCGCGGACGCGAGCATCGCGCGCTTCGCGTTCATGTCCGCGACCTTCGTGTCGGTGTCCTGCTGCGAGACCGACTGCGTTTTCAGCATGTCCTGCCAGCGCTGCGCGGTCGATTTCGCATAGTCGTAGTTCGCCTGCGCGCTCGCTTCGTCGGCGCGAGCCTGGCGCAACTGCGCGTCGAGATCCGGCGCCGAGATCCGCGCGAGCGTTTGGCCGGCCTTCACGTGCGTGCCGAGATCGGCGCTCCAGTGCGCGATATAGCCGCTCGTGCGCGCATAGATCGATGCGTCCGCATACGGCATCACCGAGCCGGGCAACGTCAGCGTTTGATCGGCCGGCGCCGTGCCGGGCATGATGACTGCCACCGGCAGCGCCTGCTGCGCGGCCACCTGCATGCGCTGCGCGGCGCGTGCATCGATACGCGGCACGATGCCGAGCGCGAGCAGCCCGGCGGCGAGCGCCACGGCCG
>NZ_JAAGPK010000050.1:0-49225 GCF_017104685.1 Burkholderia sp. Tr-20355
TCTATCATGGCGACCAGATCGCTATGTGTTATTGTTTTATTTTAACCTGTGCGGCGGACACCAACATCACCCCTGCCCCTCACACTCTTCACCCCACCCACGCTCTTCCGCTCTCGCGCGGCGGGCACGATGCCGGCCGCACGCGCGGCCGCCGCGGCGCCCGCGGTCGCACCGGGCGCGCACGCGCACGACGACGACATCGAGCCGTTCTACGGCAAGCACCAGGGCGGCATCACGACGCCGCAGCAGCGCAACGCATATTTCGCGGCGCTCGACCTCACCACGACCCAACGCGCGGACGT
This sequence comes from Burkholderia sp. Tr-20355, assembly GCF_017104685.1. Classification (NCBI taxonomy): domain Bacteria; kingdom Pseudomonadati; phylum Pseudomonadota; class Betaproteobacteria; order Burkholderiales; family Burkholderiaceae; genus Burkholderia; species Burkholderia sp. Tr-20355. The sequence goes on from NZ_JAAGPK010000050.1 coordinate 303, forward strand.
TATCGCGCTGCTGAAGATCTGGACCGACGCGGCCGCACGCCTCACGCGCGGCGACCCCGCGCAGCCGCTGCCGGCGACCGGCGGCGACGACGTCGCGCCGGCCGACTCGGGCGACGCGCTCGGCATCGGCGCGTCGCGGCTGACGATCACGTTCGGCTTCGGGCCCGGCCTGTTCGCGGTCGCGGGCAAGGACCGCTACGGCCTCGCGAAGCAGCGACCGGCCGCGCTCGTCGACCTGCCGCGCTTCAACGGCGACCAGCTGATTCCGGAGAAGACCGGCGGCGACCTGTTCATCCAGGCGTGCGCGAACGACGCGCAGGTGGCGTTTCACGCGGTGCGCCAGCTCGTGCGCCTCGGCGGCAAGGCCGTGCAGATGCGCTGGGGCCAGGCCGGCTTCACGTCCGGCAAGCCGGGCGAGACGCCGCGCAACCTGATGGGCTTCAAGGACGGCACGATGAACCCGTCGCGCGACGATCCGGCCGCGATGAACGAATTCGTGTGGGCCGGCAACGAAGGCCCGGCGTGGATGAACGGCGGCACCTACACGGTCGTGCGCCGCATCCGCATCACGCTCGAACACTGGGACAACACCGAGCTCGGCTTCCAGGAACAGGTGTTCGGCCGCAAGAAATACAGCGGCGCACCGATCGGCGGCCAGCACGAGTTCGAGGCGCTCGACCTCGACGCGGTCGACAAGGACGGCAATCCGGTGATCCCCGACAACGCGCATGCGCGTCTCGCATCGCCGCAGGTGAACAACGGCGCGCAGATCCTGCGCCGCGCGTATTCGTACAACGACAGCACGAACTTCTACATCGAGCGCTGGCCGCCGTGGCGCCAGCAGACCGAGTACGACGCGGGACTGATGTTCGTCGCGCACCAGCGCGACCCGCGCCGCGGCTTCATCCCGATCAACGAGAAGCTCGCGAAGCTGGACATCATGAACCAGTTCACCACGCACGTCGGCAGCGCGATCTTCGCGTGTCCGCCGGGCGCGCAACCCGGTTCGTACATCGGCGCCGCGCTGTTCGAAGCGTAACGGCATCGCGACGCCACGCCCCATTTCCCCGGCCCGCCCGGATGCAACTCACGACGACGACATGAACACTTTTCCCGTTAGCCGCCCGCTGCGGCACCTGATCGCCGCGGCCGCCGCCGCGCTGATGCTGACCGGCGCGCTGCACGCCACGCGCGCGCACGCCGCGACGCTCACGCTGTACAACGCGCAGCACGAGCAGGTCGTCAACCAGCTCGTCAAGGACTTCGAGGCACAAAGCGGCATCACCGTGAAGGTGCGCTCGGGCGAAGGCCCCGCGCTCGCCGCGCAGATCGTCGCGGAAGGCGACCGCACGCCGGCCGACGTGTACTTCACCGAGAACTCGCCGGAACTCGTGCTGCTCGACCGCAAGGGCCTGCTCGCGAAGACCGACAGCGCGGCGCTGCAGGCGGTCCCCGCCCGCTTCAACCCGGCCGACGGCAACTGGGTCGGCGTGCTCGCGCGCGAGAACGTGCTCGTCTACAACACCGCGAAACTCCAGCCACAGCAACTGCCCGCGTCGCTGCTCGATCTCGCGAAGCCGGAATGGAAGGGCAAGGTCGGCGTCGCGCCGAGCGATGCGGACTTCCTGCCGCTCGTGAGCGCGGTGCTCGCGCTGCACGGCGAAGCCGCGACGCTGCAATGGCTGAAGGGCCTGAAGGCCAACGCGCAGATCTTCGACGACGACGAAGGCGTGACGGCGGCCGTCAACCGCGGCGGCGTGCAAACCGGCATCATCAACAACTACTACTGGGACCGCCTGCACGCGGAGCTCGGCGACAAGTCGACGAAAAGTGCGATCCACCACTTCGGCAACCATGACGTCGGCGCAGCCGTGAACGTGTCGGGCGCCGCCGTGATGAAGGCATCGAAGCACCAGGCCGATGCGCAGAAGTTCGTCGCGTATCTTGTCGGCGAGCGCGCGCAGAAGCTGATGGCGAACGGCCACGTCAGCTTCGAGTATCCGCTGCATCCGGGCGTCGCCCCCGATCCGATCCTGAAGCCGTTCAACGAACTGAGCCCGCCGGCACTGACGTTCGAACAGCTCGGCGACGACAGCCAGGCCGGCAAGCTGCTGCGCCAGGCCGGCCTGCTCTGACCGTGAGCGACGCCGTGTCCCGCACGGCGCGCATCGCGCGCGACGCAGCGCGCCCCGCGACGCGTCGGCGCCCGTCGCGCGCGCTCGTCGCCGCGGCCGCGTGCGGGCCGCTCGCGATCCTGCTGCCGCTCGCCTTCACGCTGTACCGCGCGGCCACCTTCGGCGTCGACGATGCGATCGCGCTGCTGTGGCGCCCGCTCGTCGGCGAACTGCTCGTCAACACGCTGTCGATCGCATGCGCCGCGACGCTCGCATGTGCACTGCTCGGCACCGCGGCCGCGTGGTTCATCGAGCGCACCGACCTGCCCGCGCGGCCGCTGTGGACCGCGCTCGCCGCGGCCCCGCTCGCGGTGCCGCCGTTCATCACGAGCTACGCGTGGGTGTCGCTGAGCCTCGACCTGCAGGACTTCGCCGGCGCGCTGATCGTGCTGACGTCCGCGTACTTCCCGCTCGTCTACCTGCCGGTGGCCGCCGCGCTGCGCGAGCTCGACCCCGCGCTCGAAGAAAGCGCGCGCACGCTCGGCTGCCCGCCGTGGCAGACGTTCTTTCGCGTCGTGCTGCCGCAATTGCGCCCCGCGCTGTGCGGCGGGATGCTGCTCGTCGCGCTCGGCGTGCTGTCCGAATTCGGTGCGTTCCAGCTGCTGCGCTTTCGCACGTTCACGACCGAGATCTATGCCGAGTACCGCACCGCGTTCGACGGCGGCGGCGCATCGCTGCTCGGCTGCGTGCTGATCGCGCTGTGCCTGCTGTGCCTCGCGATCGAGGCGCGCGCTCGAGGCCACGCGCGCTACGGTCATACGCACCGCGCCGCACGCCGCGTCGCGATGCGTTATCCGCTCGGCCGGTGGCGCGGCCCCGTCACCGTCGCATTCGCCGCGCTCGCGGCCGCGACGCTCGGCGTGCCGCTCGCGATGATCGGCTACTGGCTCACGCAACAAGGGGCTGCCGCCGTCACGCCGGCCGACGTGTCGCCCGAACTGCTGTGGCAAGCCACGCTCGCATCGTCCAGCTACGGCCTGATGGCGGCAGCCGTTACCACGCTGCTCGCGCTGCCGCTCGCGTTCCTGCTGGTCCGTTATCCGGGCCGCGTCGCGACGCTCCTCGAGCGCACGGCGATGACCGTGCAGGGCGTGCCGGGCATCGTCGTCGCGCTCGCGATCGTGTCGATCACGGTGCGGCTGCTGCAGCCGCTCTACCAGAGCGCGCCGGCGCTCGTCGCCGCGTACGCGATCCTGTTCCTGCCGCTCGCGGTCGTGAGCGTGCGCGCGGCGCTGTCGCACGTGCAGGTCCGGCTCGAGGAAACCGCACGCTCGCTCGGCCTCGGCTGGCGCGCAACGCTCACGCGCGTGGTGCTGCCGCTCGCGGCACCCGGCCTCGGTGCGGCCGCGACGATGGTGTTCATCTCGGTCGTCACCGAACTCAACGCGACGCTGCTGCTGTCGCCGATCGGCACACGCACGCTCGCCACGCAGGTATGGAGCGATACGGCGACGCTCGCGTTCGCGGCCGCGGCACCGTACGCGGCGCTGCTCGTCGCGCTGTCGCTCGGCGCATCGGGACTGCTGTTCCTGCTGCTCGGCCGCGCGTCGGTGCGCGACTGAGCATCGCCCTTTTTCCCGAAACCGCCCATGAGCGAACTACGCATCCACGGCCTGTCGAAATCGTTCGGATCGCATACCGTCCTGCACGACATCGATCTCACGGTACGGCGCGGCTCGCGCCTCGCGCTGCTGGGCCCGTCCGGCAGCGGCAAGACGACGCTGCTGCGCGTGCTGTGCGGCTTCGAGCGCGCCGAGCGCGGCACCGTCGAGATCGACGGACGCCGCGTGGCCGCCCCCGACGTGCACCTGCCGCCCGAACGGCGCCGGATCGGCTACGTGCCGCAGGAAGGCGCGCTGTTTCCGCACCTGTCGGTGGCCGACAACATCGCGTTCGGGCTGCCGCGCGCGGCACGGCGCCGCCATCACCGCGTCGACGAACTGCTCGAGATGGTCGGGCTGCCGGCGTCGTATGCGAGCCGCGCGCCGCAGCAGCTGTCCGGCGGCCAGCAGCAGCGCGTGGCCCTCGCGCGCGCGCTGGCGCCCGAGCCCTCGCTCGTGATCCTCGACGAACCGTTCTCCGCGCTCGACACGTCGCTTCGCCATGAAACGCGCAGCGCGGTGGCCGACGCGCTTGCCGCGGCCGGCGCGACGTCGGTGCTCGTCACGCACGACCAGCCCGAGGCGATGACGCTCGGCGACGAAGTCGCGGTGATGTGGCAAGGCAGGCTCGTGCAGACGGCCGCGCCGCAGATGCTGTACCGGCAGCCCGTCACGCGCGACGTCGCGTCGTTCGTCGGGCAGGCCGTGCTGCTCGCGGGTCACGTGCGCGATGCGCGCATCGCCTGTGCGCTCGGCGAGCTGCCGCTCGTCGCCCTGCTGCCCGACGGGCCGGCCGACGCGATGCTGCGTCCCGAGCAGATCGGCATCGTGCCGGTCGCGCAGGCCGGCGCGGCGCGCGGTCGGACGGCGCGCGTCGAAGCCGCGCAGTTCGCGGGCCAGGATGCCGACGTGCTCGCACGCCTCGATGCCGATCGCGACGTGCTCGTGCGTATCCGCGTGCCGGGACACCGGTGCCCGGCCGTCGGCGAACGCATCGCGCTGGCGGTGGACGGCGCGGTGATGGCGTACGCGCGCTGACCGACGCGACGCGCGTCCTCACGCGCTGCTACGCATCGGCGCAGCCTGCGCCGGACAGCGGCCGGAAGGTCCGGCCATCCGTCTCGACGGCCGCCCCCAGCAATCGCGCGAGCCCCTTCGCGCCTTCGCGCATCACGACGTCGTGATTCCAGCGGAACAGCGGGCGCGCGAGCGGCTCGAGCCAGTTCATCCAGCGCACCTGCGTGCGAATGTGCCAGTCGTAGCGCACGACGGCGTGCGCGCCGTCGCCGGCGAACGACCAACGCCCGTCGCCTTCGATCGCGCCGCTTGCGCGGCCTTCGAGCGCATGCGGCCGCTCGACGCGCCGCACGCGCATGTCGAACGTCAGCCGGTACGGCAACGCGCCCTTCCACGTATACCGGTGCAGCGCCCCGACGCCGCGCGCGTCGCCATGCTCGATCTCGACGGTGCGCACGGCGCCCTTCCACCAGTCGGGCCAGCGGTCGACCTGGTAGATCGCGTCCCAGACCGCCGCGAGCGGCGCGTCCACGCGCCAGGTCGTCGAGAACCGGTATTCCGCCATGCAGCCTCCGGCATGTCCGTCGCGGACACGCGCCCACTCGTCGGTCAAGGTGCGAAGAAACGCTCGGGGAACGCGACGTCGATTTCGACGTCGTCGAGCGTCACGGTTTCGAGCGGCACGTCGTCGCCGTCGGCGAAGCTGACGACCTTCAGCGGAAAGCCGTCCCCGGCGTCCAGCCACAGCCGGTAGCGATGCACGCCGTCGACCGCGTGCGCGGGTGCGCCGGTGACCGACACGCGCAGCGCGGTCCGGCCGCCGACGGCCTCCTCGCCTTCGGTCACCGTCGCGCCGCCCTGCTGCAGCGCATGCACGTTGCGCAGCAGTTCGCCGACGTCCGACCGGTCGACCCGGTGGCCGCTGCGGTCGCGCACGAGCGGATTGGACGGCGACAGCGTCAGCGCGGGCGGCGCGTGCGCGCCGAACGGGCGCAGCCGCACCTTGCCGTCGCCGGGATCGTACGCGAGCACCGCGCCGCGATGCGGCGACACGAAATCCATCCGGACGAAGCCCGGTTTCAGGTAGGCGTAGCGGATTTCGGTGTGTTCGCCACCGCGCGCCGACGAGCGGATCGTCGCGCGATACGAGCGGACGTGGTCGAAATGCGCCTGGGCGACGGTCACGGGGTCGGCTGTCATGCTCGCTCCTATCAGGCTCGCGGCCAGCAACGCGGCGATCACGGCGCCGCCTCGACATCGAGCACGCCTTCCATTCCGCGCTCGCGATGGCTCCTGAAAAACAGCAGCCGATGCGTGCAATAGTAGGCGAACCGGCCCGGCTGCGCCGGCGTGAAGCGGAACGTCTTCGGCGTCGTGCCGAGCTCGGTGCGCACCGCCATGCCTGCTTGCGGCGGCGCAGCGATCTCGAAGCTGTGCGGCACGACGCCCGGCTCCGCCGACACGGTCAGCTCGACCGGCACGTGCGCGCGCACGATCACATGGTTCGGCCGGAAGAAATAGCTGCCGCCGACGATGGCGACCCGCTGCACGCCGTCGGCGTCGACCGGCACGCGCACGGGCGCGTCGCCGTCCGCCCGCGCGAGGGTCGCACCCGCGGCGAGCGCCGCCGCCACGAGCACCTTCGTCATCGTCGTCTTCATCGCCTGCTCCCTGCCGGTGGTACGCGTCAGCTCTTCCACGCGTCGGTCGGGCCGCCGAGCGCGCCGCACGCCTCGATCGCGAGCGCGCGCAGGCGCCGTTCGTCGCCGCGGCCGGACAACGCATAACCCATGCCGCGATCCGACCAGAAATACGTGTAGCGGCCGTCGGCCGACATCGACTGCGGCGCGAGATGCCGCGCATCGTAGGCGGTCACGTAAAGCGTCACGCGTGCGCCGTCCGCGCGCTGGTACATGAACTGCGCGGCCGGCCCGCCATCGCCGGGGAGCAACCGGCCGCCCAGCAGCACGTAGCCGTATTCGTCGAGCGACGGGGCGCGCACGGGCCGTCCGACGCGCGCCGACAACCACGCGGCGAGATGCGCGGGATCGCCCGCGCCGACCTCGACCGGATGGTCGCGATCGGCTGCGTACACGGCATACGCGACATCGGCGCGCGCGGCGAACGCCGGGTCGCGGCCGATCGCCAGCCAGCCCGCAGGCAGCGCAACGCCGATCAGCAGCCCGGCGGCCAGCCCCGCGAACGCATACGCGAAGGCACGACGGCGCGGCGCGCGACGCTGCACGAACAGCGCGGGGGCCGCGCCCGGCAGCGGGAACAGCGCCTTCAGCGCGTCGCGCTGCGCGCGGTAATGCGCGAATCGTTCGGCCTCCTCCGGATCGGACTGCAGGCGCTCGAGCATCTCGCGCCGCTCGCTCCCGGACAGCTCGCCGTCCAGCAACGCGGACAGCAGTTGCGCTGACGCGTCCTCGTCCCGCCCGTTCGAAGGCTTGTGCGGATCGTCCATCATGTTTTCCCGATCACCCGTAACGCGGCCGTGCCGTGCGCCGACGGCTCGTCCGACAGCAGTGCGCGCATCTGCGCGCGCGCCCGCGCGAGCCGCGACATCACCGTGCCCACCGGTACGCCGAGTACCTGCGCGGCGTCGCGATAGCTCAATTCTTCAAGCGCGACCAGCAGCAGCACCTCGCGCTGCTCGACCGGCAACCGGTACAACGCGCGCTGCACGTCGCGCAGCACCAAGCCGCCGATCTCGCCGGCCGGCGCGGCCATCGTCTGCCACGGCGCGGTCGCATCGTCGACCGCGATCTCGTGCCGCGCGCGCAACTGGTCGATGAAACGGTGCCGCAACAGCGTCAGCAGCCACGCGCGCAGGTTGCCGCCGTCGCGCGGCGGCCGGTTCAGCGCACGCTCGAGCGTGTCCTGCACGAGATCGTCCGCCCACGCGCGGTCGCCCGTCAGCGCACGCGCATAGCGCGTGAGATGCGGCAGCCACACCAGCAGATCCGATTCGTAGCTCATCAGGAAGCCTTGCGCATCCGCATCGCCGCGCGGTCACGGGTGCGCGACGTGCCACATGCCGCCGATCCCGTCGCCGCCCGCGTCGCCCGCCTTGCGGTCCATCTTCCAGCGATACAGCGGGCGGCCGCGGTACGCCCATTGCTTCTTGCCATCGTCCCGCGCGACGAGACTCAGTGCGCCCGATGCCTTGTCGTACGCGTCCGCGATCGCGGGCGGCCAGTTGGCCGCACACGCGCTGTCGCACGCGCTCTTGCCGGGCGCATCGCGATCGAACACGTACAGCGTCATGTGTGCCTCGTCGACCAGTTTCCCGTCGCTCACCTGAGGCGGTTCCGCGGCCGCCGGCCGCACGATCGCCGCCGTCAGCGCGGCGGCAAAGAGCATCCGTTTCATTCCCGTTCTCCTTGGCAGGGCCTGGCGGCACGGCGCCGCCGGACGGGACGATCGGTTTCGTTGCGACCATTATCCCGCCGGCGGGCCGGGCCGGAACTCGGTAGGTAAACGGACGGCGGGAACCGGTTATTCCATGCCGCGTTGAAATAGTCGGCGGCGGTTGCTCATGCGACGCAAGACAGCGGGAGGCCCGAAAAGACAACGCGGCATGACATCGCTGTCATGCCGCGTTGCGCGAGCGCGGCGCACGGCGGCCATGCGGCGCCGCCGTGCGGATCCGGCCCTTACTTCGGCAGTGCGCCGGTCAGCGACTGGAGCAGCGACGTCACCGGTGCGAGCGGGTTGTTCGGCGCGCTATTGCCCGAATGCGGCGTCACCGACAGGCCCGGCGCGGAACCGAGCGCCGTACCCACCGACGTGCCGACCGCATTGACGACCGTCGCCGTCGCGTTGGCGCCCGTCGTCAGCAGCGAGCCGACTGCACCCGCCGTGCCGCCGGCCGCGTTCGCGCCCGAGCCGAGCAGGCTGCCGCCCGCCGCTGCCGTCGAACCGGCCGCGCCCGACAGCGCACCGGCCGCCTGGCCGAGGGCTGCCGGGCCGTTCACGAGTGCGCCCGTCACCGAGCCGAGTGCACCGGTCAGTGCGCCGGCCGGGTTGCCGCCGCCCGTCAGGCCGTTCACGAGGTTCGTGATCGGGGCGATCGGGCTGCTGCCCGCCGCGCCCGACAACGCGCCGACGACCTGGTTCACGACGCCTTGCACCGGCGCCAGCGGGTTCGTGCCGCCGAGGTTGCCGAGCGTCCCGACGACCTGGTTGACGACACCCTGTACCGGCGCCAGCGGGTTCGTGCCGCCCAGCGCGCCGAGCGCACCCGCAACCGAGCCGACTGCGTTGCCGAGGGCGCCCGTGGCCGTCCCGACCGCGTTGCTCAACGTGCCGGCCGGATTGCTCCCGCCGAGCGTGCCGACGACCTGGTTGACGACACCTTGCACCGGCGCCAGCGGGTTCGCGCCGCCGAGGTTGCCGAGGGCGCCCGTGACCGAACCCAGTGCGCCGGTCAGCGCACCGGCCGGATTGCCACCCGGCAGCGCGTTCTGCAGGCCGTTGACGAGGTTCGTGATCGGCGCGATCGGGCTGCCGCCGCCCGCACCCGACAGCGTGCCGACGACCTGGTTCACGACGCCCTGCACCGGCGCCAGCGGATTCGCGCCGCCGAGCGCACCCGTCACGGCGTTCAGCGCGTTCGTCAGCTCGCCGGCCGGATTGCCGTTGCCGAGCGTGCCCGCGAGTTGCGTCACGACGCCTTGCACCGGTGCCAGCGGGCTCCCGGCGGCGCCGAGGTTACCGAGCGAGCCCGTGATCGTGTTGACCGCGTTGCTCAGCGTGCCGGCCGGATTGCCGCCGCCAAGCGTACCCGTGACCTGGTTGACGATGTTCTGGATCGGGGTAATCGGATTCGTGCCGCCGCCGATGCCGCCCAGTGCGCCCGTGACCGTACCGAGGGCGCCGGTCAGCGCGCCAGCCGGGTTGCCGCCGCCGAGCGCGCCCGTCACCTGATTCACCGCACCTTGAACGGGCGCCAGCGGATTCGTGCCGCCGCCGATTCCGCCCAACGCGCCAGTGACCGTACCGAGGGCACCGGTCAGCGCGCCGGCGGGATTGCCGCTACCGAGCACGCCCGTCACCTGATTCACCACACCTTGAACGGGCGCCAGCGGATTCGTGCCGCCGCCGATTCCGCCCAGTGCCCCCGTGACCGTACCAAGTGCGCCGGTCAAGGCACCTGCCGGGTTCCCGCTACCGAGTACGCCCGTGACACCGTTCACGACGCCTTGCACCGGCGCCAGCGGGTTCGAGCCGCTGCCGAGATTACCTAGCGCCCCCGTCACCGTGTTGACGACACCCGTGAGTGCGCCCGCCGGATCGCCGCCACCAATCGACCCCGTAAGCCCGTTCACCACACCCTGCACCGGCGCCAGCGGGTTCGAACCGCCGCCGATACCACCCAGTGCACCCGTCACCGTGCCGAGTGCGCCCGTCAGCGCCCCGGCCGGGTTGCCGCCACCCAACGCGCCCGTGACTTGATTCACCACACCTTGCACCGGCGCCAGCGGGCTCGACCCGCCGCCGATACCGCCCAGTGCGCCCGTCACCGTGCCGAGCGCACCGGTCAGCGCGCCAGCCGGGTTCCCGCCACCGAGTGCACCCGTGACCTGATTCACCACACCTTGAACCGGCGCCAGCGGATTCGAACCGCCGCCGACATTACCCAATGCGCCCGTTACGGTGCCAACCGCATTGCTCAGCGTCCCCGTCGCCGTATTCAACGCACCGGTCAGCGCGCTTGCCGGGTTGCCGCCATTCAGCGCCCCCGTCACCTGGTTCAACACACCCTGGACCGGTGCGAGCGGCTGCACCGTGCCGCCGCCGAGTGCGCCCGTCACCGCCCCCACGGCTCCCGACAGCACTTGTCCCGGATCGCCGAGCGACGTCTGGATCGCGCCCGACCCGCCCGCCGTCACGGTGACCGAGCCCAGCGGCGACGTGCCCGTGGCGACCAGCCCGACCGACACGCTGTTCGTCGGCGGGTTGACGATCACTTGCGGGATCGGCAGCGAATCGAGGGCACCCGCCACTGCGGAACCCGAAGCCAGTACCCCGAACACCGTCGCGACCGACAGCGCCACACCCGTCAATTTAAGATTGTGTCTCATCGTTATTTTCCCTATCTCGGTTGGCACTACGTTGATAAAGCATGGGGACGGATTGCACGAAGCGTGCCAATTCAAAAAAAGGATGGATTCGTCAGCCTATTGACTGGAAATAACGATTTTTTAATCGATTTCAGACGAAATTCAGGGGTTGCCCAGGGATTGACAGGCATCAATCGTCTGATGAAAAAGGCGGACGGGGCGTGGATGTAACGTAACGTTTGCGAGCCCCGCAGTAACGTGTTCCGGTACATTCCGCGCGGCGCCGGAACAGCCGGTCGCGATGGTGCCCGATACCGTCATGGACGGCTGCCCATTACGCATTTCACCGATATGAAAATGCATTGATAAATCGCTGATTTACTAATTTTTGATTCGCGATTTTCTTTCTTGACGATTACGCAGATCATTTTCGATCACGCGGCTCTCGATTACCCGGACAGCAGAATGAAATACTGTGAATGCCCTCTCGCGATCGGCGCGCGTGACGCGACGCACGGCGGCGGCAGGCGCCGCTTCGCCGCGTAGCGTCGCCGGTCAACCGAAGCGCGCGGGCCGGTATGGACGGGGATCGATGTAGGTCGGCGCGCCGGTCATCATTTCGGCGAGCAGGCGCCCGGTCGCGGGGCCGAGCGTGAGCCCGTGGTGGCAATGACCGAACGCGAACCACAGATGGCGATGGCGCGGCGCGGGCCCGATCACCGGCCGCATGTCGGGCGTGCACGGCCGCATCCCGAGCCACGGCTCGGGATCGAGCCGCTCGCCGATGCCGAACGCGTCGCGCGCCAGCGGTTCGGCGCGCGCGAGCTGCACGCCGGTCGGCGGCGCACCGCGCAGCGCGATCTCGACGCCGGTCGTGAGCCGCAGGCGGCCGCCCTCCATCGGCGCGACGACGAATCCTTCCTCGGTATCGCACACGGGCACGTTCAGCGGCGTGCGCGTCGGCCGGTAATGCATGTGATAGCCGCGCTTCGCGCGCAGCGGAATGCGGTAGCCGAGCGGCGCGAACACATGATCGGACCACGGTCCGAGCGCGACCACGGCCGAACGTGCCGAAATCGGCCCGTGTTCGGACCCGACCCGCCAGCCGCCGTCCACCTGCGCGAGCGTCCTCGCGTCGCCGAGCGCGAACGTGCCGCCGTCGCGCTCGAACAGCCGCGCATAGGCCTTGGTCAGTCCGCCCGGGCTCGACACGGTCTTCGGGTCCTGCCAGTGGAAGGCGCCGCAGAATGCGTCGCCGATGCCGGGCTCGCGCTCGCGCAGCGCACCCGCGTCGAGCACGGCCATCCGCAGGCCGTGCGCGGCAGCCACGCGTTGCTGCGCGCGCGCTTCGGCATCGAACAGCGCGGGCGAGCGGAACGCCTCGATCCACCCGCCGTCGTGCACGAGCGGCTGGGCATCGGTACGCGCGAGCAGCGCGTCGTGCTCGACGACGCTCGCCGCGACGAGCGGCAGCAGGTCGCGTGCGGCGGCCGCGAGCCGCTGCGGCGACGATTCGCGCCAGAACCGCGCGAGCCAGCCCGCATAAGCGGGCAGCGCGCGGTAGTCCCAGTACAGATCGACCGAACGGTTGCGCGCGTAGCGCAGCAGCGTGCCGAGCCGGCGCGGAAACGCGTACGGCACGACCGACGAGCGTTCGATCAGCCCGGCATTGCCGTGGCTGGTTTCCTCGCCGGGCGCGCGCCGATCGACGAGCGCGACGCGCAGCCCGCGATCCTGCAGGTGCAGCGCCGACGACACGCCGACGATGCCGGCCCCCAGAACGATGACGTCGAAATCCATGGTTCCCCGTCCTGCGTCGAGATTCGATGCGCCGCGCGCCGGCACCGCGGCCGGCGCGCGGCGGTGCTTATTTCGCGATGATGTCGCGCTTGAAGTACTTCTGCGACAGCGCGCTCAGCGTACCGTCCTTCTTCAGCGCATCGAGCGCGCCGACGATCTTCGCCTGCAGCGCCTTGTCGCCCTTGCGCATCCCGAAGCCCGTGCCTTCGCCGAGCGTCGCCGGATCCTTCAGCGCGTCGCCGACGATCTGGTAGTCGCGGCCGGCCGGCTTGTCGAGGAACCCGTCCTGCGCGGTCTGCGCTTCCTGGACGGCCGCGTCGAGCCGCCCCGCGACGAGATCGGCGTAGATCTGGTCCTGATCCTGGTACGACACCACGGCCACGCCCGCATTGGCCCAGTGCGCCTTCAGGAAATCCTCCTGCGACGAACCCTGCAGCACGCCGACGTGCTTGCCGCGCAGGCTCGCGACGTCGGGCCGCAGCGGCGAGCCGCGCTTCGCGACCATCACGATCGGCACCACGTAGATCGGCGGCGTGAAATCGATGCTCTGCTTGCGCTTCGCGGTGATGTTCATCGCCGAATTGATCGCATCGAACTTGCGCGCCTGCAGCGCCGGGATCAGCCCGTCGAACGCGTTCTCGACCCACACGCATTTCACGTTCAGCTTCGCGCACACCGCGTTGCCGAGGTCGACGTCGAACCCCTGCAGCTGGCCGGCCGGCGTCTTGCTCTCGAACGGCGGATAGGCGGCTTCGATGCCGAAACGCAGCGTGGTCTGTTCCGCATGGGCCGTGACGGCCGCGCACGCGAGCGCCGCAGCGGCGCAAAGGGAAAGCTTCCAGTTCATGACGGTCCTTCTGTTCCGGATTGAGGCGAGGAAGATCGGTCGCACGACGCCGTCGGACAGGCGCCGGATCGGCATTCGATGCAGGCGGCCGCCGCAACACGATGTGCCGTGTCCCGCAGCCGAAATATAGACTCAACGTCTACTATAGACTATAGGGGATACGATGATCGTGCGTCGTCGCGTGACATCCCGCTTGTGCCCGCCACGACGAACACCGCTGATTTACCTATGTTTTCCCGGAGAACCACGGCGAAACACGGTCTCGAAAAGAAAAATTCTCCAGATCTTGTTTGTCTATATTAGACTTTTCGTCCATCACGAACACCGCCGGACACCGTCTTTCGAGACCGTCCTGTCCGGCCCCGACCGGAGATGTCCCCATGACGCAAACCGCCCCGACCCCGCCACTGACCGTCGACGAAGCCGCGGTGCGCGCGGCCCTGCCGTCGCTCGACGTGCTCGGCACGTTGCGCCGCATGTTCGCGTCGCTCGCCGCGGCGCGCGCGGTGCAGCCGCCGCAAACGCTCACGCTGTTTCCCGACCAGGCCGGCGACTTCATCACGTATCTCGGCGCGCTCGCCGATGCGCAGGTGTTCGGCGCGAAGTTGTCGCCGTACGTCGTGACGGGCGGCAAACCGATCGTCACGGCCTGGACCGCGCTGATGTCGATGCAGACCGGCCAGCCGCTGATGTGGTGCGACGCGGGGTTGCTGACGGTCGAACGCACGGCCGGCACGACGGCGCTGGCGGTCGACTGCCTCGCGCCGCGCGACGCACGCCGTCTCGCGATCGTCGGCGCGGGCGCGGTCGGTCTCGCGCATCTGCGGCACACGGCGGCGCTGCGCGACTGGGAGACGATTCGCGTGTACTCGCCGGCGCTGGCCGGCAACGCGGCGCTGCAGGCCACGCTCGCCGAACTCGACCCGCGCGCCCGTGCGGCGGCGAGCGTCGCAGCCTGCGTGCGCGACGCGGACGTGGTGATGCTGTGCACGTCGTCGGGCACGCCCGTGCTCGGCGACGGGATGCTCACGCGCCCGGCGCTCGTCACGTCGATCAGCACGAACGTCGCGCGCGCGCACGAAATCCCGCCCGCCTGGCTGCCCGACATGGACGTCTACTGCGACTACCGGCACACGACGCCCGCCAGCGCCGGCGAAATGCAGATCGCGACGGCCGATCACGGCTGGGATGCCGGGCGGATCGTCGGCGACCTGCCCGCGCTCGTCACCGGCACCTGCGCGGCGCCGTCGCGCACGCGTCACGCGTTCTTCCGCTCGATCGGCCTCGGGCTCGAGGACATCGCGATCGCGCACGCGCTGTACACGCACCTGACGCACGCATGAGCGGCGCGCGCGCGCGGGGCCGATACAATGGCGCAACCGCCGCGGCGGCCGCGCGCGGGCGCACGGGCATGCCGGCCACCGGTATGCCCGTGCGCCGGCCCGATGCGCTGCCCGGCCCCCGCCCACCCGAGATGGCGACACCGATGCGCAAGAAGAAATCCCCCGTCAAAGACCTGCTGCTCACCCGCTATGCGCCGATCGCCGACGGTATCGCCGCGCTGTTCTTCCCGTACGCGGAAGTCGTGATCCACGACCTGCACGACCAGACCGTGCTGTATCTCGCGAACAACCTGTCCAAGCGCGAGGTCGGCGACGATTCCGCGCTCGAGGAAATCGATCATTCCGCGCGCGAACGCGTGATCGGCCCGTACGAGAAGCTGAACTGGGACGGCCGGCGGATGCGCTGCGTCAGCAACGTGCTGTTCGACGACGAAGGCCGCCCGGCCGGGATGATGTGCATCAACTTCAACATCGCGGTGTTCGACGAGGTGCGCGCGACGCTCGACCTGTTCATCAAGGGCGCGGGCGTCGTCGCTCAGCCCGACGAGCTGTTCCGCGACGACTGGCAGGAGCGCATCAACACGTTCCTGCACGGCTGGCTGCGCGAGCGGCAGGTCGGGCTGAACGGGCTCACGCGCGAGCACCGGCGCGAGCTCGTCGAGGCGCTGTACGCGGAAGGCGCGTTCCGCGGCAAGAGCGCGGCCAACTACGTCGCGAACGTCCTCGGGATGGGGCGCGCGACGGTCTACAAGCACCTCAAGCACCTGAAGGAAACGCAGGGCGACGCGTAAGCGCCCTGCGGCGGGCGCACGACGGCCGCCTCGGTCATCGCTATCGGGATGCCGTTTCCCTGTCTATGCTTCGTGGTACGCCGGGCGCGCCCCCGCTCCACACGAAGCTTCGCGCGACCGGCGGTGTCGAAGCACGAAATGATACAATCACGGTTACATTTCATTGCCGCCCGGAACCGCCCATGACGACTGCTCCCGCCCCGACTGCCCGCCCGACCCTGACCGTCGAAATCTGGTCCGACCTGATCTGCCCGTGGTGCTGGATCGGCAAGCGCCGCTTCGACGAGGCGCTCGCCGCGTTCGCGCACGCCGATCGCGTCGACGTCGTGCTGCGCGCGTACCGGCTGATGCCCGGCCAGCCGGTCGAGCCGGTCGAGGTCATGCTCGCGGGCAAATACCGGATGTCGCCCGCGCAGGTCGACCAGATGCTGCGTCAGGTGACCGATGCGGCCGCGAGCGTCGGACTGCGCTACGACCTGCCCGGCACGCTCGTCGGCGATACGCTCGACGGCCACCGGCTCGTGAAGCTCGCGGAAGCGACGGGCCGCGCGCACGCACTGACCGAACGGCTGTACCGCGCGTATTTCTGCGAACACGGCTCGCTGTTCGATCACGCGGCGCTGACCGAATTCGCGGTCGAGGCGGGGCTCGAACGCGCGGCCGTCGAAGCCGTGCTGCGCAGCGATGCGTACCGCGACGAAGTCGAAGCCGACATCGCGCGCGCCGCGCAGATCGGCGGGCGCGGCGTGCCGCTGTTCGTGTTCGGCGGCCGCTACGCGGTGTCGGGCGCGCAGCCGGCCGACGCCTTCGCGCAGGCGCTCGACCAGGCGTGGCGCGACGGCATCGTCGAACTCGACGGCGCCGACGCGGCCGCCTGCGGCCCCGACGGCTGCGCACTGCCGGCGCGCGCGTAACGCGCGTCGATGCGTCCGGCCCGCCCGTCCGCGGATGCGTGCCACTACGCGACGCTCCTGCCACAAACCGGCAGGAAGCGCGCACCGATGACGTCTACAATGCATCCCTTCAAATAACTGTCAGAAGGCTGCAAGCCCATGACTCACGGGATCCACGGCGAGAAACGCTGGTACGCGCTGATCGTTCTCTGTCTCGGCGTGCTGATGATCGTGCTCGACAGCACGATCGTGAACGTTGCGCTGCCGTCGATCAGCACCGACCTCCATTTCACCGAAACGGCCCTCGTGTGGGTCGTCAACGCGTACCTGCTGACGTTCGGCGGCTGCCTGCTGCTCGGCGGCCGGCTCGGCGACCTGTACGGCCAGCGGCGCATGTTTCTCGCGGGCCTCGTCGCGTTCACGCTCGCGTCGCTCGCATGCGGCCTCGCGCAATCGCAGACGATGCTGATCGCCGCGCGCGCGGTGCAAGGGCTCGGCGGCGCGGTGGTGTCGGCCGTCTCGCTGTCGCTGATCATGAATCTCTTCACCGAGCCCGGCGAGCGCGCACGCGCGATGGGCGTCTACGGCTTCGTCTGCGCGGGCGGCGGCAGCATCGGCGTGCTGCTCGGCGGGCTGCTGACGAGTTCGCTGTCGTGGCACTGGATCTTCCTCGTGAACCTGCCGATCGGCATCGCGGTTTATGCGATGAGCGCGGCGCTGCTGCCGCGCAGGCGCGCGCCGGCCGGCGCCGCGCGGCTCGACGTCGCGGGCGCGATCACCGTGACCGCTTCCCTGATGCTGGCCGTCTACGGGATCGTCGGCGGCAACGAGGCCGGCTGGCTGTCGACGCAGACCGTCGCGCTGATCGGCTCGGCCGCCGTGCTGCTCGCGCTGTTCATCGCGATCGAGGCGCGCAGCGCGCATCCGCTGATGCCGCTCTCGCTGTTCGCCGCGCGCAACGTCGCGCTCGCGAACGTGATCGCCGTGCTGTGGGCGGCCGCGATGTTCGCGTGGTTCTTCCTGTCGGCGCTGTACATGCAGCGCGTGCTGCAATACGGGCCGCTGCAGGTCGGGCTCGCGTTCCTACCGGCGAACCTGATCATGGCCGCGTTCTCGCTCGGGCTGTCGGCGCGGATCGTGATGCGCTTCGGGATCCGTGGCCCGATCGCGGCCGGCCTGCTGATCGCGGCCTGCGGCCTCGC
The DNA here is from genome assembly GCF_017104685.1 of Burkholderia sp. Tr-20355. Classification (NCBI taxonomy): domain Bacteria; kingdom Pseudomonadati; phylum Pseudomonadota; class Betaproteobacteria; order Burkholderiales; family Burkholderiaceae; genus Burkholderia; species Burkholderia sp. Tr-20355. The sequence goes on from NZ_JAAGPK010000050.1 coordinate 18,039, forward strand.
GCTGTTCTCGCGCGCGCCGGTCGACGGCGGCTTCGTGTTGCACGTGCTGCCCGGCATGACGCTGCTCGGCATCGGCGCGGGCGTCGCGTTCAACCCGATGCTGCTCGCCGCGATGAGCGACGTCGATCCGGCCGATTCGGGGCTGGCGTCGGGGATCGTCAATACCGCGTTCATGATGGGCGGCGCGCTCGGCCTCGCGGTGCTCGCGAGCCTCGCGGCCGCCCGCACCGATGTGCTCGCGGCCGCGCAGGCCGCGCCGCTCGCCGCGCTGAACGGCGGCTACCACGCGGCATTCGCATTCGGCGCGGTGTTCGCCGCCGTGGCCGCGCTGATCGGCTTCGCGCTGCGCATCCGGCGGCAGGAAGCCGTCGAAGGCACCGGCCCCGCGATGCACTGAGCGGCGGCCGCCGCCATCGAACCGGGGCGCGCACTGTCGCGCCCTTTTTTACGCATGCCGGGCGCGGCACGCGCCGGATTCGTCATGCGTTTGGCGCGATCGCACACGATCGGCCGCACCGCCCGTCCGAACGACCGCGCCCCCGCCGTCCGCCCGCCCGTCGCGCGGGCTTTCCCGGCCTATTTTTAACGCAGTCGTACGCCGACGCGCCACATTTGCGACAATGGCGGACTTTGATGCGCGCGCCGCAGCCACGCGCCGCCGCAGAACGCCGCATAACCGCCTGCTTCCGATGTCGCTTCCCCATATCGATCTGCTGTACTCCCTGTCCGGCCTGTTCGTCGGCATTCTCGTCGGCTTGACGGGCGTCGGCGGCGGTTCGTTGATGACGCCGATCCTCGTGCTGCTGTTCGGCGTGCACCCCGCGACGGCGGTCGGCACCGATCTGCTGTACGCGGCCGCGACCAAGGCCACCGGCACGCTCGTCCACGGCCTGAAAGGGTCGATCGACTGGCGCATCACCGGCCGGCTCGCGGTGGGCAGCGTGCCGGCCGCGGCCATCACGTTGTGGTGGCTGCATACGCACGGGATGAATGCGCCCGGCACCGCGCGGATGATCCAGCTCGTGCTCGGCATCGCGCTGCTGCTCACGTCGATCGCGCTGATCTTCCGGCCGCAACTCACCGCGTTCGCCGCGCGCAACCCGCTCGCGCCGAGCCCCGCGCGCACGCTGTGGTCGACCGTGCTGACGGGCGCCGTGCTCGGCGTGCTCGTGTCGATGACGTCGGTCGGCGCCGGCGCGATCGGCGTCACCGTGCTCCTGCTGCTGTATCCGCTGCTCGCGACGACCCGCATCGTCGGTTCCGACATCGCGCACGCGGTACCGCTCACGCTGGTCGCCGGCATGGGCCACTGGCTGCTCGGCTCGGTCGACTGGTCGATGCTGCTGTCGCTGCTGCTCGGCTCGCTGCCGGGCATCGTGATCGGCAGCCTGCTGTCGGCGCGCGCGCCCGAGCGGCTGCTGCGCAACCTGCTCGCCGCGACGCTCGTCGCGGTCGGCGTCAGGCTCGTGCTCGCGTAAGCGGTTCCGGCGTCGCCCTTCCCTCGCGGTTGCGCCTTTTCCCGGCGGGCGCCTCCGATACGCCGCTCATCCGCCGCGACCCAGGAAAAAACAGCCCGACCGGCCTGCGCCGATCGGGCTGTCGTCCATCCGGGGCGGCGACGTGCCGCTCGCGCCGCTTACTGCCCCTGCTGCTGCAGTTTCTGCTGCTTGAGCTGCTGCGTGCGCGCCTGCAGTTTCAGCACGCGCTGCAGTGCGGTACGGTTCGCGAGGATGCCGTCGTAGAAGTTGGCGAGATCGCCCTTCAGCGCGGTCCGCGACGCGTCGTTCAGGTAGATCATGTGGCCCGACGGGTAGTTCTTGATCGTCAGGTTCTGCGCCTTGAGCGTCGGATCGAGCGGCATCTGCGCGAGCGTCAGCTCCGTCTGGTGGAACGGCGTGACGGCGTCGAAATAGCCGTTCGCCGACAGCACCTTCAGGTCCGGGTTCACGCTCATCGTCGACGCGAGGTCCCCGGCCGTGTACAGCGTATTGCCGCCGCCCTTGTTCGCGCCGGTCGGGTCGATGTGGCTGAAGTCCCAGTTGTTGAAGACCTGGTCGTTCAGGTCCACGAACGACGACGTCGACGTGTACTTGAGGTCGGTGTTGATGTAGCTGTTCCACAGCACCGTGTACGCGCCGCCGACGTTCGTGATCGACGGATCGTTGCTGCCCGAGTTCGGCAGGATGTACGGCGCGATGCCCTTGCCCGTGAAGTTCGCGCGGCCGTCGTACTGGCCGATCTGCGTGCCCGGCACGAGCGTCAGGAAGAACGTGTACGGCGGGTTGTCGTCCGACGACGGCACGTTGCCGAGCGCGGCCGGGTTGCCGAACGTCTGGATCAGCGACGTCGGATCCGTGCCGATGTACGCGCCCATCTGCTGCGCGGTCTGCAGGTTCAGGTTCAGCCGCACGTTGACGAAGCCGCCGTCCTGCGGGTTCGGCTTCTGCGCGAGCGGCGCGAGCGTGTTGTCCGCGTAGTTGCGGGCCTGGATCATGTACGCGTCGAGATCGGTCGGCGTCGGGTTGAGCGTCGTCTTCTTCCAGTAGAACGCATCGGCCGCGAGCGTCGGGAACGTGCCCGGCGCGGACAGCGCGTTCGCATAGTCGAGGATCGACGACTGCAGCGTGATCCCGTTCAGGTCGATGCCGTCCTCGTGCAGCACCCATGACACGACCGCGCTGCGCGCGGTGCCGTACGACTCGCCGTACAGGAACTTCGGCGAATTCCAGCGCGAGTACTTGGTCAGGTAGCGCTGGATGAAGCGGTCGATCGAGTGGGCGTCCTGGTCGGTGCCCCAGAAATCCTTGTTCTTCGCCGGGGCGATCGCCGTCGAATATCCGGTGCCGACCGGGTTGATGAACACGAGGTCGGTGCGGTCGAGCAGGCTGTCCGGGTTGTCGAGCAGCTTGTACGGCGCGGGCGGCGTGAAGTTCGGGAACGACGACTGCAGGCGCTTCGGCCCGTACGAGCCGAGCAGCAGGTAGACCGACGACGAGCCGGGGCCGCCGTTGTAGAAGAACGTGACCGGGCGCGGCTTCGACGGATCCGGGTTGTCCTGCGTGTACGCGACGTAGAACATCTTCGCGTTCGGCGCCGACGTGACCGGATCGATCGTCGTCAGGTGGCCGGTGGTGGCCGTGTACTTGATCGTCTTGCCGCCGATCGTGACCTGGCGGTGCACGACCGCCGCGCCTTCGGTCGAATCCGTGACCGCGTCGTTCGGCCCGGTGCCGTACACGTCGGTGTCGACGTACGGCTGGTCGGCCGCGGCGGCGGCCGTCGCATTGGTGTTGGCCTGCGTGCTGCCGCTGGACGTCGCGGCCGCCGCGGCGGCCGAAGCAGTCGGGCTCGGCCCGTCGTCGCCGCCGCACCCCGTGACGAGCAGCGCCGCGGCCGCTGCGGCGGCGAGCGGCACGCTCAAGGTCGTTCCGAATAGCGCGAAACCGTCTTTCAAGGACTTCCGTGTCGTCATTATTGCCTCTCGAACAGAACGATAAATACCGCCGGCCGCAAAGGATCATTTGCGCCGGCGCTCCGCACCGGGAATGCATTCGTTATGCGACGCACTCCGAGTTTTTTACCGGGTCGACGAATATCGACCGGCATGATTTACCCCACCCATTTTTTGCGACTGCACAATGGAAGCAATTCCATTGCAAACGACAATTCAATAATCCGCAGCAATTCGGATTCATTCCGCCAATCCGCATTTGCACAAGATCGACGGCAATAAGACCCCCCGCAAAGCATGCCCGGCAAGGCACCTTCGCTTCAGATAGACGAACGAACCCCCTCGGCGGGATGCAGATTAATCGCCAAACGGCGACCAAGCGCAGTCCGAGCCGATTTAACAAAATCGAAAGGATCGATTAACCAAACGGAAAGGAATATTCTCGTATCTGGAATTTATTAAATTAAGTGAAAATACCGGCGCATAATAGGTTCCGGATTTTCCGCCGTAAAGTAACAATTTGTTACGGCGCTCGCCAATCCGATAAAAGGCTATACGGGACCGATTCCAGACGACGAAAAGAAAAAAGCCGGACGACTGTCCGGCCTGGCGGGGGCGGCGCGGCGGCGGCCGTCAGAGCGGCACGTCGATCGCGCCGGCGCCGGTCGTGATCGCGTTCGCGCCCGGCGCGGCCGAGATCGGCGGCAGGTTCGCGCTCGTCAGCGCCGGCGCGGCGCCCGGGCTGCCGCCGCGCGGCACCGTGCGGATCACCTGCGACGGCGGCAGCGGCGCGCCGTTCTTCAGGTGCTGCCACATCAGGTTCAGCGCCTGCAGGTTGTAGTAGTGGACCGGCACGAAGCGCGTGTCGAAGCCCGCAACCGGCAGGAACGCGTCGAAGTGCTGGCCGTTCGTCACCTCGTAGAACACGAGCTGGCTGCGCCCGGCTTCGCTGATGCCGTTCTGCGCGACGTATGCGCGCGACGCGTGGTTCACCGGCACGAGCGCGTCGCTGCGGCCCTGCACGATGATCGCCGGCTTGCCGTGCAGGTTCGCGTTCACGCGTACCGCATCGACGTTCGCGGGCATCCCGAGCATCCCGTTCGTCCACAGCTGGCGCAGGCACAGCGCGCCCGCGAAGCTCGCATCGGGCGTCGCGAGCCGGTGGTCGACACCCGCGCCGTTGTTGAACACGAGGTTGATGCCGGCCGTCGGCGGCACGCCGTTGCCGACGCCGAACACGGCCGGCATCGGCGAGGCAGCCGGCGCCGCGACCGCGCCCGTCGCCGGATCGGTCGTCGCGAAGCTGAAGTTGCACAGGTTGTCGGTGACGCGCGAGCGCGTGTACGCATTCGCGTAGGTGACCGCGATCGCCGGAATCGCCTGCGAATCCCACATCGGCGCCTGCAGCAGGTCGGAATCGGCCAGATAACCGGCCGCATGGAGCTGCGCGAGCGCGTCGGCCGCCTGGCTCTGCGTGTCGGCGCCCGACACGAGCCCGGCCGCGGCGAGCGTCGCGCAGCGCTGGGTGCGGATCGACTGCGTGGTCGCGGCCGGCAGCGCGCTCAGGTACGACGCGCCGGCGAGCGACGCCGACGCGGCCGCGCACGGCTGCAGCAGGTTCGCGAGCGTCGCGTAGTCGGCCAGCGGCCGGCCGAACGACGGCACCGGCTGGCCGCCCGTGCGCACGACCGCATTCGGCGACATCCGCACGTTGATCTGCGGCTCGCCGACCACGACCGCGGTGATCCAGCCGCGGCTGTCCTGCTCGGCCGCCGCGAGCGACGCGCCGCCGCCGTTGCTGACCGACGCGGCGATCGTCGTGATGTCGCCCGCGCGATAGCGCACGCCGTGATGCGAACCGTCGATCAGCGGCCCGAACTGCTCGTTGATCGCCCAATACGCGAACTCGACCGACTGCAACGTCACGCGTCCCCAGTCCTGCTCGGGATTCTGCTGCGAATGCGCATGCTTGAACGCGTAGCGGTTCGGAAAGCGGTTGTTGAACGCGGCGAGATCGCCGCTCGTCACGTTCGCGGTGAACAGGCTCGCGGTGCCGGCCAGCACCGCGTTGGCGAGCGTGCCGTCGATCAGCGTGACGGTATCGGTACCGAGCTCGTGCGCGCCGTTGCCGCCGCCCTTGTCGTTGTAGGCCACCGCGCAGCCGCGCTTGAGCGCCCACTCGCCGGCCGCGGAGATCGCGCCGTACACGCCGCGCGAGCCCGACGACGTCGCGGTGACGATACATGGCTGCGCGGGATCGAAGCGGGCGGGAACCTGGACGAGCAGCGTCACGTTCCTGGTGCCGCTGCCGTCGTCGGAGTACGCGAGGTATTCGGTGCCGGGGATCTTGCCTTCGCCGAGCGTGTCGTTGCCGTCGAGATCGACGTTCGGCCCCCAGAAGCGGCCGTAACCGCCGTTCACGCTCATGTCGACGAGCGCACGGTAGTTCGACCAGATCGCGAGGCGGCGCAACTCGGCGCTCGTCGGCCGCGCCGGATTCGCGAAGCCGGGCGCACTCGCCGCCGCCAGCCCCGTCTTGCCGAGGCCGGCCGTCAGCAGGTCGTCGCTCGCGCCGTCGTAGGCCGTCGTGCGCACGCTGCCGGACACGAAGCCGGGCAGCCGATTGCGCTCGGCCGTATCGTCGCCGTTGCACGCACCGAGCATCGCGAGCGCTGCCAGCACCGCGCCCCACCCCATCCGCCTGCCCCACCCGAGTCTCGTCATCGCCGCCCCCTCGATTTCGTTATCGGTCCGCCGCCGCGTCGCGCGCGGCCCGCGGCCTCTGAAGCGCAAACGGGCCCCGGCATGCCGGGGCCCGCCTGGAAACGGGCGCGCGCGGCGCTCGCGCGCCGCCGCCCGGCATCACTGCTGCTGAACCGTCAGCTTGTTCGTGACCGACGTCACGCCCTTCACGTCCTTCGCCGCGGCTTCGGCCTTGTCGATCTGGTCCTGGGCCGGCATCGTGCCTTCCAGCGTGATCGCGCCGCCCTTCGAACGAACGACGAGGTTCGACACGTTCACGCCCTGTTCCTTCGAAATGGCCTTGCGCACCGCGTAGCCGAGCTTGCGGTTGGCCTTCTTCGCGGTTTTCGCGGCGGCCTTCGGCGCGCTCGTCGCGGCCGCCGGCGCTTCCGTTGCCGCTGCGTCGCTCGACTGCGCATACACGCTGCCCGACAGGCAGGCCGCCACGGCGGCAACGCCCAACGCTCTCAACACGATCGACTTCATGCTATCTCCTTATCACTCCGGAACGGCCGTGCACAGTACGGCCGGATACCCCAAAAACAGCCGGCCCGCGCGCGAACGGGCGGGACAGCCGGTGTTTTCCACGGCGATACGAGAGAGGCGACACGGGCCGGCGGCCGGCGCACGCTGATAGCGGGCCGGCCGGGCCGGACAGCCGCCGGCCGGACGCGCCCGGTCTCATTGCGTGCCGGGTCGCGCGCGAATCGGGCGCGGCTGCGTCGCACAATGTAATCCAGCGCCCGCGGAAGCGCAAAGCTTTTGACGCGGGGCCGCCCGCCGCTGTCGCCGCCGCGCCGCGCCGGGCTGCCCGATTCGCGCACGCACGGTGAAACCGGGTACCATCGCCGCGAGCATCCGCATCGCCCGCGACAATCGCCCGACCGTCATCGATGCGTCACGCCAGCGTCATCCGTCGACCCCATGAAGCCTGCCCGCCCTCGTCCGCCTCGTCGCATCCTCGCCCGCTTCGTCGCGGTGTCGTGGCGCGACCTCGCGCTGTCGATCGGCCCGACCGTCCTGCTCGCCGCCGCGGCCGTCTGGCTCGCCGTCAGGCTGATCCAGCCGGCGCCGCCGTCCACGCTCGTGATCTCGTCCGGCCCGCCCGGCAGCACGTACTGGAACGCCGCGCAGAAGTACAAGACGATCCTCGCGAAGAACGGCGTCACGCTCGACGTCCAGTCGTCTGAAGGATCCGCGCAGAACCTCGCGCGGCTGTCCAACCCGAACGCGCCGGTCGACGTCGGTTTCGTGCAGAGCGGCATCGGCCCGAAGGAGCGCGACGAGCACCTCGTGTCGCTCGGCAGCATCGGTTACGTGCCGCTCGCGATCATGTACCGCGGCCCGGTGGTCGCGCGCCTGTCCGACTTCAAGGGCAAGCGGCTCGCGCTCGGCGCGGAAGGCAGCGGCGCGCGCGAGCTGAGCCTCGCGCTGCTGAAGATGAACGGCATCGTGCCGGGCGGCTCGACCGAGCTGCTGCCGACCGCCGGCGAGGACGCGGCAACCGCGCTGCTCGACGGCAAGATCGACGCGGCGTTCCTGTCCGGCGACTCGACGCAGATCCCGGTGATGGCGAAACTGTTCCGTGCGCCGGGCGTGCACGTGTACTCGTTCACGCAGGCCGAGGCGTATGCACGGCGCTTTCCTTACCTGACCGCGATCACGCTGCCGATGGGCGTCTACGATCTCGGCCGCAACCTGCCGCCGGCCGACATCCACACGGTTGCACCGACGATCGAACTCGTCGCGCGCGATTCGCTGCACCCCGCGCTGTCGGACCTGCTGATCGAGGCCGCGCGCGAGGTGCACGGCCACGCGACGATCCTGCAGCACGCGGGCGAGTTCCCGTCGTCCGTCACGCGCGGATTCCCGCTGTCCGACGACGCCGCGCGCTACTACAAGTCGGGCAAGACCTTCCTGTACCGGCGGCTGCCGTTCTGGGTCGCGAGCCTGGTCGACCGGCTGCTGGTGGTGGTCGTGCCGCTGATCGTCGTCCTGATCCCCGGGCTGCGGCTCGTGCCGTCGCTGTACGGCTGGCGCGTGCGCTCGCGCATCTACCGCTGGTACGGCGCGCTGATCGCGCTCGAGCGCAGCGCGCTCGGCGAGCACACCGCCGAGGAACGCGTCCAGCTGCTCGACCAACTGGACGACATCGAGGAAGCCGTGAACCGGATGAAGATGCCGCTCGCGTACGCCGGGCAGTTCTACGTGCTGCGCGAGCACATCGGCTTCGTGCGCGAGCGGCTCACGTCGCACGACCCCGACACGCCGGCACGCGCCGAAGCCGCGCCGCCGCCGGCCGACGGCGCCCCCCGGGCGACTCCCGGTTCCGCGTGAGCGGACGATCCGCGATCATTGCTGCATGCGCGTGCCGCCGCGTAACATGGAGGCCGCCGCCAGGCGCCGCACGCCCCACCCTCTGGAGAACGACATGACAACCGGCCTCGATACCGCCCAACCTGCCTGGTTCTTCGACTTCGTGTCGCCGTTCTCGTATCTGCTGCTCGAGCAGCACGACAAATGGCCGGACGTGCCGTTCGAACCCGTCGCCGTCTCGCTGCTCGACCTGCAGCGCCACTGGGGGCAGCGCCCGAGCGCCGACGTGCCGGCCAAGCGCGTGTTCACGTACCGTCACGCGCTGTTCCGCGCGGAACAGCTCGGCATTCGCTTCAAGATGCCGCCCGCGCACCCGTTCGATTCCGACAAGCTGCTGCGCCTCGCGATCGCGCTGCGCGCCGACATCGCGACCGTGCTGGAAATGTTCCGCTTCATCTGGCGCGAGGGCAACGATCCGTCGACGCCGGAAGGCTTCGCGGCGCTGTGCGAGCGCGTCGGCGTCGGCCATGGCGATGCGCTGATCGAATTCGAGGAAACGAGCGCGCAACTGGCCCGCAACAACGCCGATGCGATCGCGCTCGGCGTGTTCGGCGTGCCGACGTTCTGGATGAACAAGCAGTTGTTCTGGGGCGAGGATGCGCTGCCGATGGTGCTGTACTGCGCACGCACGCCGAACTGGCTCGAATCGCGCGAGGTCAAGCGGATCAGTGCGCTGCCGAAGGGTCGCGCGTGATGGCCGGTATCACGCACGCCAACGCGCGGCTGCGGTAAGGTTACGCGTCACCCGAATCACCCCCATCCGATGGAAGACGACGACCGTACCGCCTCGCTCGATATCTGGCTCGTGCGCGTGTTGCGCACGCTGCTGCTCGAGCGCAGCGTCACGCAGGCCGCGCTGCGGCTGAACCAGACCCAGCCCGCGATCAGCACCGCGCTGCGCAAGCTGCGCGAGACGCTGAACGACCCGATCCTCGTGCGCGGCAAATCCGGCATGGTGCCGACCGAATACGGCGCATCGCTGCTCGAGGCCGCGTCGCGCGCGCTGCGCGAGGTCGACTTCATCGCGACGCCGCACGGCGACTTCGATCCGTCGTCCGCGCGGCGCACGTTCCGCGTCGCGGCGCCCGACTACCTGAACGATTTCTTCATGCCGACGCTGATCGAGCGCTTTCGCGACGCGGCGCCGCATGCGCATCTGGAAATCGACTCGCTGAATCCCGCGCTCGACCACGCGGGCGCGCTCGAATCGGGCGCGCTCGACCTCGTGATCGGCAACTGGCCGAAGCCCGACCCGCGGTTCGTGCGCCAGGATCTCTTCTCCGACACGATCGTATGCCTGATGCGCGATACGCATCCGCTCGCGCACGTGCCGCTCACGCGCGAAGCGTATGCGTCGGCCGCGCACGTCGCGCCGACGCCGTACACCGGCGACAAGCGCAACGCGATCGAGATCGGCCTCGCTCGTGCGCGCCTCACGCGGCGCATCGTGACGACGCTGCCGTACTTCGGGATCGTGCCGCAGGTACTGCTGCAGTCGGACCTGATCTTCACGACGACGCGCCGCTTCGCGACGCACTATGCGCAGTTGCTGCCGCTCGTCGTCGTCACGCCGCCCGTGCCGTTCCAGCGCATCAAGAGCTACCTGCTCACGCATCCGCAGCCCGACCGGCCGACCGACATCGCGTGGCTGGGCGCGCTGATGCAGAGCGTGTCCGACGAATTGACGGTCGCCCGCACGCGCAAGCGCTGATACGCGGCCGCTCAGGCCGTGCAGAAGGTTTCCTGCAGATGGGTCCAGCGCACGACGCCCGCCGCGTCGCGCTCGAACACGGCCGTCGCGCGGCGCGCAGGCAGCGCGCCCGCCGCCGCGTGCTGCGCTTCGAGATAGGTGATCACCGCATGCGATGCGTCGGCCGCGAGCACGCGGATCTCCGACAGCGTGATGCGCAGCCCCGGCTTCGCGCCGACGAGCTTCGCGAACAGCGCGCGCGTGCCGTCACGGTCGACCACGCGGCCATCGGTCAGGATCATCGTGAAGCCGGGGGAAAACGCGGCGAGCAGCGCGTCGAGCGCCGCGGGCGCGGTGTCGATGCCGGACAGCCAGCGCTCGATGGCGGCGACGCTCGCATCGAGCGCGTCGAGATAGATCGGGTGATCGGACATGGCATGTGCACGGTGACGGGATGCGCAGCCCGATGCCGCGCGTTGCCGTGCAGTGTATGCAAAAACGCGCGGCCCTGCGCCGGCCGCGCGGTGCTACCGCGAGCAGGACACCTCGTCGCATGCGCGGCCGGCCGCCAGCGCCTTCGCATCGGCCACCGGCATGCCCGAGCGCGCCTGCAGCAGCTCCGCGCACACGGCCACCGCGATCGCGCCCGGCGCCTTGTCGACGATACCCGCGACGCCGATCGGGCACACCATCTCCACGAGCCGCGCCGGATCGACACCGCGCGCGGCGAGCCGGCGCTCGAACTTCACGCGCTTGGTGCGCGAGCCGATCATCCCGAAGTACGCGTAGTCGCGCCGCCGCATGATCCGCGCGGCGAGCGAGAAGTCGAGCGCGTGGTTGTGCGTCATCACGAGGAAGTACGCGCCCGGCGGCGCCGCGTCGACGACGGCCTCCGGCGTGTCGGTCGGCTCCGGCTGCACGTTCGGCGGACATTCGTCCGGGAACAGCTCGTCGCGCGTGTCGACCCACTGCACGACGCACGGCAGCGCGCCGAGCAGCGTGACGAGCGCGTGACCGACGTGCCCGGCGCCGAACAGCACGATGTGCATCGGCGCCGGCGCGCCGCTCGCGCGGTTGCGCTGGCCGGTGCCCTGCGCGAACGCCGGGGCCGGCGCGGTGCGAAGCGAACGTGCGGGGCCGTTCATGTCAGCCTGCCTGCGTGGCGCGGGCCGCACGCACTGCCGTGATCGCGCGCAGGATCGACTCGCCGGTGGCCGGCGCGTCGAGCGGCGGGTTCACCCGGTAGTCGCCCACGGCCGCGACCGCGTCGCGCACCGCGAAGAACACCGAGAACGGCAGCAGCAGCGGCGGCTCGCCGACGGCCTTCGAACGGTGGATGCTGTCCTCGATGTTGCGGTTCCGGAACAGCCGCACGTTGAACTCGGGCGGCGTGTCGTTCACCGTCGGGATCTTGTACGTCGACGGCGCGTGCGTCATCAGCTTGCCGCCCTTGTTCCACCACAGCTCCTCGGTCGTGAGCCAGCCCATCCCCTGGATGAACGCGCCTTCGACCTGGCCGACGTCGAGCGCCGGGTTCAGCGACGCGCCCACGTCGTGCAGCGCATCGACGCGCAGCGTGCGCATCTCGCCCGTCAGCGTGTCGATCACGACTTCCGACACGGCCGCGCCATACGAGTAGTAGTAGAACGGCCGGCCCTGCAGCTTCGACTGGTCCCAGTACAGCTTCGGCGTCGCGTAGAAGCCGTCGGACCACAGCTGCACGCGCGCGAGGTACGCCTTCGCGATCACCTCGCCGAACGGCACGCCGTGGCCGCCGACCGACACGACGTCGTTGCCGAACGTCACGTCGGCCGCCTCGACCTTGCCGTCGCCGAACTGCTTCGCCGCGAACACCGCGAGCCGCTCGCGCAGCTGGCGCGCCGCATCCTGCGCGGCCTTGCCGTTCAGGTCGGAGCCCGTCGACGCGGCCGTCGCGGACGTGTTCGCGACCTTGCTCGTGTCGGTCGCCGTCACGCGGATCCGGCCGAAGCGGATGCCGAGCTCGTGAGCGACGACCTGCGCGACCTTCGTGTTGAGCCCCTGCCCCATCTCCGTGCCGCCGTGGTTCACCAGCACCGAGCCGTCGGTGTAGATGTGCACCAGCGCGCCGGCCTGGTTGAAGTGCGTGACGTTGAAGGCGATGCCGAACTTCACCGGCGTGATCGCGATGCCCTTCTTCAGCACCGCGTTGCGCGCGTTGAATTCGCGCACGCCCGCGCGCCGTGCGCGGTAGTCGCTCGTCGCCTCGAGTTCGCCGAGCAGCTCCTGCAGCACGTTGTCCTCGACCGTCTGCCCGTACGGCGTCACGTTGCGTTCGGTCTTGCCGTACAGGTTCGCGTAGCGCACGTCGAGCGGATCGCGGCCGAGCGAACGCGCGACGTCGTCGAGGATGTACTCGATCGCGAACGCGCCCTGCGGGCCGCCGAAGCCGCGGAACGCGGTGTTCGACTGCGTGTTGGTCCTGCCGCAGTAGCCGGCGATGGCGACGTCGCCGAGCCAGTACGCGTTGTCGAAGTGGCATACCGCGCGCGTCATCACCGGGCCCGACAGGTCGGCCGAGAAACCGCAGCGCGACGTCATGTCGAGCGCCACGCCGTCGATGCGGCCGTCGTCGTCGTAGCCGACGTCGAAGCGGTAATGGAAGTCGTGCCGCTTGCCGGTGATCATCATGTCGTCGTCGCGGTCCGGACGCAGCTTCACCGGGCACAGCAGCTTCCACGCGGCGAGCGCCGCGCAGCACGCGAACAGGCCCGACTGCGATTCCTTGCCGCCGAACCCGCCGCCCATCCGGCGGCATTCGACGAGCACGTTGTGCGACGCGACGCCGAGCACATGCGCGACGAGGTGCTGCATCTCGCTCGGGTGCTGCGTCGAGCAGTACACGTGCATCCCGTCGTCGTCCTTCGGCACCGCGTAGGCGATCTGGCCTTCGAGATAGAACTGCTCCTGGCCGCCGAGCAGCATCTCGCCCGACTCGCGGTGCGGCGCGACGGCGAGCCGCGCGGCCGCGTCGCCGCGCGCGAGCTTCAGCGGCGGGATCACGTAGGTTTCGGCCGCGCGCGCCTCCTGCGCGGTCAGGATCGCCGGCAGCTCCTCGTAGTCGACCTGCGCGCGGCGCGCGGCGAGCCGCGCGATTTCGTGCGACGTCGCGACGACGATGAACATCGGCTGGCCGACGAACTGCACGATGCCCTTCGCGAGCACCGGGTCGTCGTGGATGATCGGGCCGCAATCGTTGACGCCGGGAATATCGTCGGCCGTGAACACGGCGACCACGCCCGGCGTCGCGCGCACCGCGTCGAAGTTCATCGACACGATCCTCGCGTGCGGCTTCGCCGACAGGCCGAGCGCCGCGTGCAGCGTGCCCGCGACGACCGGAATGTCGTCGGTGTAGGTGGCGCGTCCGCTGACGTGCAGGTGCGCGGATTCGTGCGCGCGCGACACGTGGACCTGCGCGGCGTCGGCTTGCGGGTCGAGGGTGCTCAGGAACGGTTCTGCTTGCTGGTTCATTGTCGGGGTTCTCCGTCTTCAGACGCGCGCCGCGCCGGCGCCAGCTTCGGCGGCCACTTCACGCACATTCAGGGCTTGCGGCGGCAGCGGGTCGTGCGGGCGCGTCTCCAGCCAGAATCGGTACATCAGGTTCTTCGCGGTATCGAGGCGGTACGTGCTCGTCGCGCGCATGTCGGACAGCGGCTGGTAGTCGCGCTCGAGCGCCTGCATCGCGGCCTGCGCGGTGGCTTCGTGCCATTGCGCGCCGTCGAGCACGGCTTCGGTGTGGGTCGCCCGCTTCGGCGTCGCGGCCATCCCGCCGAACGCGATGCGCGGCTCGCGGATCGTGTCGCCGTCCGCGATGAACGCGAAGGCCGCGCACACGGCCGAGATGTCGGAGTCGAACCGCTTCGACAGCTTGTACGTGCGGAACTGCAGCTTCTCGCGGGCGCCGGTGCGGGTCGGCACCTTCAGGCCGACGACGAATTCGTGCGGCGCCATGTCCTTCTGCTGGTACCCCGTGTACAGCGCTTCGAGCGGCAGCTCGCGCACCGTGTCGCCGCCGCGCAGCACGACGCGCGCGCCGAGCGCGATCAGGCCCGGCATCGAATCGCCGATCGGCGAGCCGTTCGCGACGTTGCCGCCGATCGTGCCCGCGTTGCGGATCGGCAGCGACGCGAAGCGCTTCCACATCTCGGTCAGTTCCGGGTACGTGCCGGCCAGTGCCGCATAGGCCTTCTCGACCGTCACGCCCGCGCCGATCTCGATCCAGTCGCCGCGTTCGGCGAGGCGCTGCAACTCGGCGATCCGGCCGACGTAGATCAGGTCGTCGAGCCGGCGCATCTGCTTGGTGACCCACAGGCCGATGTCGGTACTGCCCGCGAGGATGCGCGCGTCGGGACGCTCGGCCTTCAGCGCGGCCAGCGCGTCGAGCGTGCGCGGCGCCGCGAAGCGCGCGCCGTCGCTCGTCGTGTAGTCGAACGTGTCGTCGCGCTTGAGCGACGCGAGCGTGCGGGCCAGCGCGGCCGTGTCGACCGGTGCCGACGGCGCCGGCGCATCGAACATCTGCACGGCCGCATCGACGATCGGGCGATAGCCGGTGCAGCGGCACAGGTTGCCGGTCAGCGCATCGGCGATCTCGGTGCGCGTCGGCACGTCCTTCGCCTTCGTGCACGCGCCGGCACAGCCTTCGTGGCCATGCTTCTCGTACAGCGCCCACATCGACATCACGAAGCCGGGCGTGCAGAACCCGCATTGCGAACCGTGGCAGTCGACCATCGCCTGCTGCACCGGATGCAGCGCACCGTCCGGCTGGCGCAGGTCCTCGACCGTGAGCAGCGCCTTGCCGTCGAGCGTCGGCAGGAACTGGATGCAGGCGTTGACGGCCTTGAACTCGACCGCGCCGGCATCGGTCAGCTCGCCGACGACGACCGTGCACGCGCCGCAGTCGCCTTCCGCGCAGCCTTCCTTGGTGCCGGTGCAATGCGCGTCCTCGCGCAGGTACTGCAGCACGGTGCGGGTGACGTCCGCGCCGCTGACTTCGCGGATCGCGTGACGATGGTAGAAGCGGATCGGCTCACTCATGTCTCGATGGTTCTTCAATTGGGGGGCAAGGCGGCCTGCGCGGAGCGCCCGACCGACGTTTTTCTGACAGTTTGCACGCTATCACCATCAAATTTCGCAACCCATAGCCCATCACGCATGGGGCCCATATAACTGCCGCGATATGAGCGCCGGGGCCGCCCGCGGCCCTTTCCGCACGGTACTCCGCGCCCGTGCCCGACGCCCCCGCAGCCATCCGCCATCGCCGAAAACAGGTCGCGATGAACTAAATGGTACCTGCGGGAAAACCGGTTCCATGGGAAAATCCCGATTCCCTTTTTCGCCGTCTTCCGTCTGCTTCGTTCATTCGTTCCGACCCCATGTCCTCCGATTCCGCCACACCGCCGCGCAGCGGGTTCGCGGTCACGCTGCAAATCGTGTCCGTCGTTTGCTTCACGTTCATCTGCTATCTGACCATCGGCCTGCCGCTCGCGGTGCTGCCGGGCTTCGTCCATGGCGACCTCGGCTTTTCCGCGATCGTCGCGGGCGGCGCGATCAGCGTCCAGTACTTCGCGACGCTCGCGTCGCGGCCGCTCGCCGGGCGCCTGGCCGATACGCTCGGCCCGAAGCAGACGGTGCTGCGCGGGCTGATCGGCTGCGGCGCGTCGGGCGTGCTGCTGCTCGTCGCGCTGCTGCTCGCGCGCTGGCCGGTCGCGAGCCTCGTGCTGCTGGTCGCAAGCCGGCTCGTGCTCGGCGTCGGCGAAAGCCTGTGCGGCACCGGCGCGATCCTGTGGGGCATCGGCCGCGTCGGCGTCGCGCACAACGCGAAGGTGATCTCGTGGAACGGCATCGCGACCTACGGCGCGCTCGCGCTCGGCGCGCCGGTCGGCGTCGCGATCGCGAATACGCTGAACCCGGCGCTGATCGGCGTGATCGTGATCGCGCTGGCCGCGAGCGGCTTCTACCTCGCGCGCCTGATCGCCCCGGTGCCGCTCGTGCACGGCGAGCGGATGTCGTATGCGAGCGTGTTCACGCGCGTGCTGCCGCACGGCCTCGGCCTGGCGCTCGGTTCGGCCGGCTTCGGCTCGATCGCGACCTTCGTCACGCTGTACTACGCGGCGCGCCACTGGCCGAACGCCGCGCTGTCGCTGACCGTGTTCGGCACGCTGTTCATCGGCGCGCGGCTGCTGTTCGCGAACACGATCAAGACCTACGGCGGCTTCCGCGTCGCGATCGTGTCGTTCGCCTTCGAATGTTCGGGCCTGCTGCTGCTGTGGCTCGCGCCGGTGCCGCACATCGCGCTCGTCGGCGCCGCGCTGACGGGTTTCGGCTTCGCGCTGATCTTCCCGGCGCTCGGCGTCGAGGCCGTCGCGCTCGTGCCGCCCGCGAGCCGCGGCGCGGCGCTGTCCGCGTATTCGGTGTTCCTCGACCTGTCGCTCGGCATCACGGGCCCCCTCGCGGGCTATGTCGCGGGCGCGTTCGGCTATCCGCAGGTGTTCCTGTTCGCGGCGGTGGCCGCCGCCGCGGGCGTCGCCCTGTCGATGATGCTGTACCAGCGGCAGGGGCGCGTGGCGGGGAGCGGCGCCGCGGCCTGACCATGTCGTGCGTCGGACGGCAGCCGGTCGCGCCCGTCGCGCCGCCGGCGCCTCAAGAAAAACGCCTGCATCGCGCAGGCGTTTTTTATTCGTCGGCGACCGCGACGCTCAGGCCGTCCGCAAGAACAGCCGGCGCGTCAGGTCGAACGCGACGAGATTGCCGGCCACCACGAGCAGCAGCCCGATCACCGCGAGCGGCGACCACTGGTAACCCTCGAACACCGTCGACACGGCCAGCGCGACGATCGGGAACAGCACCGTGCAGTACGCGGCGCGTTCCGGCCCGATCCGGCCGACGAGCGTCAGGTACGCGGTGAAACCGATCACCGAGCCCGGCACGGCCAGGTAGACGAGCGCCCCCAGATAGCGCGGGCTCGTATCGAGCGTGAACGGCATCCCGGCCGCCACGCTGCCGACGGTCAGGATCGCCGCGCCGATCAGCATCGCCCAGCCGTTGGTCACGAGCGGGTGCAGCCCCATCGACTGCATCCGGCTCGACAGCAGGTTGCCGATCGAGAAGCACATCGTGCCCGCGAACGCGATCGCGAGCCCCGTCCAGGTCGCATGATCGTCGAGATGGCCGGCCATCTGCTGCCAGAACAGGCACGCGATGCCGGTCAGCCCGAGCAACGCGCCGGCGATCGCCGACGGCCGCAGCGGGCGGCCCATGAACAGCCGGCCGTTGATCGAATTCAAGAGCGGCGCGGTCGAGAAGATCACCGCGACGAGGCCGCTCGGCACGACCTGCTCCGCATAGTAGAAGCACAGGAAGTTCACGCAGAACAGCGCGAAACCCTGCGCGACGAGGAAACGCCACGCGTCGCGCGGCGGGCGCACCGGCCGGCGCATCACGCGCAGCAGCGCGAACAGCACGACGGCCGCGAGCCAGAAGCGCCATGCGATCGACACGGGCGGCGGCACCGAGCCGAGCTGCCACTTGATCGCGATCCAGGTGGTGCCCCAGATCAGCACGGTGACGAAATAAAGCGACAGGTTCATGGCGGCAATCCGGAAAATCGGGTGAATCGGGATCCCGACTATGCCGCCGCGCGGGGTGGGACGATTGTCCGGAATTGCGGTCTTTTTCGGGACGCCGCACGCGCTGCCGCGCGCCCGCTTATACTCGGCCCATCATGAGCCTCTCCCTCTCCGCCCCACCCGTCGACCACGCCGCCGCCCTGGCCGGCGGCGATCTGCCGTTCGGCCTGCAGTCGGTCTGCCGCACCCTCGCCGAGGCGAACGCGACGCTCGAGCGCTTCGCGTGGCTCGGCGACCACCTCGCGATCGCCGAATGGACGCGGATCACCGACGAAAGCGAGACGGTCTACGAACAGCCCGGCCACCACACGCTGTCGTGCTACCTCGACGGCGGCTACCGGACCGAGCGCCAGCGCGTGCCGCGCTACGGCGCGCCGAGCCTGCTGTGCGCGCTGCCGGGCGACCATGAATCGCGCTGGTGGGTGCGCGGCGAGATGCACTTCGTCCACCTGTATTTCCTGCCCGAGCACTTCACGCAGCGCGCGATCCGCGAACTCGACCGCGAGCCGCGCGAGCTGAAGCTCGCCGATCGCACCTATTTCGAGGATGCGCGCGTCGCCGCGCTGCTGCGCTCGCTCGCGCTCGACGGCTGGGACGACGCCGACGAGCGGCTGCGCGTGAACGAGACCGCGCACGAGGTGCTGAGCCTGCTGCTGCGCGGGCAGAGCACGACGCGCACCGACACGACGTTCCGCGGCGGGCTCGCGCCGGCCGTGCGCCGCCGCGTGCGCGACTACATCGACACGTATCTCACGCAACCGCTGACGCTCGGCGAACTGGCCGAGGTCGCCGCGCTGTCCGAATACCACTTCTCGCGGATGTTCCGGCTGTCGTTCGGCCGCGCGCCGCACGCGTGGGTGGCCGAGCAGCGCCTCGCACGGGCGCGCGAGCTGCTGCGCACGACGGCATTGCCGCTCGCGCAGGTCGCGGCCGACTGCGGCTACGCGAACGCCGGCCACTTCAGCCACCGCTTTCGCGACGCGCACGGCACGACGCCGAATACGTACCGGCGCGCGATGCAGGGCCGCTGAGCGCGGCCCGTTTTCACGCTTTCCCGCTTACGCGCCGCGCCGGGACAGTTCCTGCTCGAGCGCCGCGACACCGGCCGGCAGGTCGACCGGCACCTTCAGGTCGACCATCGTGCGGCCGAACGCATGCAGCGTGCGGAACAGGTTGTGTTCGCGGCATTGCTCGCCCATCTGCCCGATCCGTACGATCGGCAACCCGAACGAGCCCGAGATCTCGACCTGATACTGCTTCGAGATATGGCCGCAGACCATGCCGGGCGTCAGCCCTTCCGGCGTCTCGATCCCGACCACCGAATTGAGCCGGCAGTCCTTCGGCGCGTAGAGCCTGAGCCCCATCGACTCGACCCCCGCCTGCAGCGCGAGCGAGCAGCGCAGATGGCGTGCAAAGCGGCTTTCGAGCGTCTCCGCGCAGACGAGCCGCAGCGCCTCGTGCAGCGCCAGCACGCCGGACACGGGCGCCGTGTAGTGATAGCCGGCGTTGTGCCAGAAGTTCTCCGCGAGCGCCATGTCGAGGCACCAGTGCGCGTTCGGCTCGGGGCGATGCTTCATGCGCTCCCACGCGGCGTCGGAGAAGGCGATCAGCGACACGCCCGGGATCGACGACAGCCCCTTCTGGCCGCCGGTGATCACCGCGTCGATGCCCCACGCGTCCATCTCGAGCGGCATCGTCGACAACGTGCACACCGCGTCGACGACGACCAGCGCGCCGGCCGCCTTCGCGAGCGCCGCGATTTCGCGCAGGTCGCGGTTCCATACCGTGTTCGACGTCTCGCCCTGCACGATCGTGACGATCTCGGGCCGCTCGCGCGCGATCGCATCCGCGATCTCGTCGAGGCTCGCGACCGCACGGTCGGCCACCTCGAGCGTCGCGACGTCGGCGCCGACGCGCGTGGCCATCTCGGCCATCCGCGCGCTGAAGAAGCCGTTGCGGATCGACAGCACGCGCGTGCCGCGCCACGCGAGGTTCGAGATCGCCATCTCCATCGCCGCCGAACCGGGGCCCGCGACGCCGAGCACCCACTTCGTGCGGGTCTGGAACACGTAGCGCGCCATCTCCTTCACCTGCTCGATGATCTTCGCCATCGTCGCGCCGAGGTGGTTGATCACGATCGTGTTCGCCTTCGCGACGGCGGCCGGAATCGGAACCGGGCCGGCCCCCATCATCAGCAGCGGTTCTTCGGGCAGGATCGCGTCGAGCGGCACGACGACGGGGCAGGGAATCGGCGAGTAATCGATGGACATGGCTGGCAAGAGGTGAGGAAAGGACATGCTCGGACGCTCGCCGCACGGCATGGCGAACTGATCGATCATTCCGCGTTCCGCGGCCTCGCGCAAGAGGCACGCGCGGCCGGACAGCGCGACGGTGGCCCGGTCGCCTGACCGGGCCAGCCGGCCGCGTGCGTGTCGCGCGATGGCCATCCCGATTGAAAAGGGATGGCGGGCCGGTCGTGAAACGGTTCCATTCGGCTTCCGCCTCGCGTGATTTTCTTCGTCAATAACGCCGCGATTCGCCGATACCAGTGGCATGCGACGACTTTCGCGTCAGTCGAAATAGACCGGCTGCCCGATAAAAACCGCCGCCCGGAATGCGGCATGCAATATCGCCTCCACCCGGAAAACATCCATTACTGCAGCATGTATTGGGGAACGACTCCGCAAATTAACGAAATCAGGCTACCTTATCACCCAACAAGTCATTGATTAACATAGATAATATTCGCCACGTTGGCGCATATTCCAATACCGCGTCAGTTTTGCGCGGTACGCAAATGCTGCATTGCAACGTTTAACCGTTACCCGTGATTTCGATTTTCCGCAACCCGCCCATTTTCTCAGGTTGACGAATATAGGTTCAGTATTGAACAATCGTCTGCGGAATCGAAAAAAACGATTTTTCGATACGAGGGAGAACTGGGGTCGTGCGATGGGCTTTCGAGGTCGCATGGCGAAAAATCACAACCATAATCAATCAACCGGGCCAGAAATACGCAAGCCATGAACCAGATTCAGACCATGCGTGTATTCGTCTGCGTCGCCGAGCAGCAAAGCTTCCGGCGCGCGGCGCACCATCTCGGCGTGTCCAATGCACTCGTCACGCGTTCGATCGCGATGCTCGAGGGCCATCTGAACACACGGCTGATCCACCGCACCACGCGCAACCTGTCGCTCACCGAGGCCGGCGTGCGCTACCTCGACGGCTGCCGCGCGCTGCTCGAGGAATTCGACCACCTCGAGTCGTCCGTCACGCATGCCGTGCGCGAGCCGGCCGGCACGCTGCGCGTCGTGGCGTCGGGGCTGCTGTCGCCGCTGGCGCTGACGCCGCTCGTCAGCAGCTTCCGGCTCCGCTACCCCGAGCTGCGCGTACAGCTGACCGTCGCCGAGGGGCCGCTCGACGTACTCGATTCGGGTTACGACGTCGGCATCGTCACGGGCAACCGGTTCGACGGCAATCCGTCGCTGATCGGCCATGCGCTCGCGCCGAACCCGTTCGTCGCATGCGCGGCGCCGGCCTATCTCGACCGGCGCGGCGAGCCGCGCGCGCCCGACGACCTGCCGGGCCACGACTGGGTCACGCTCGCGCCGCACCAGCATGCGCCATCGTGGCAACTGGTCGGCCACGACGGCGTCGCGCATTCGGTCACGGTGCGCCCGGCATGCACGGTCAACCAGCTCGCGCTGGTGCAGGCCGCCGCCGTGGCCGGCGCGGGCATCGCGGTGCTGCCCGAGCCGTGCGTCGCCGACGCGCTCAACAGCGGCACCCTCGTGCGCCTGCTGGCCGGCTACCGGATCGACGATCCCGACACGCAACTGTCGCTCGTCTACCCGAACCGCCAGTACGTGCCGGCCCGCACGCGCAGCTTCGTCGAGCACGCGCTCGACCACTTCAGCGCACCGACGCCCCGCGACCGGACGGACTACGGCTTCCTGCGGCCGCCGCGCGGGCCCGAGCGGCCCGACATCGTCACGGGGCTGCAGTAAACTGCGCGCGTCAGCCATCGGAGGTGCAGCGTGCGCATGATCCTGTTCAGCAGCCGGCAGTACGACGACGATTCGTTTACCGCCGCCAACCGGCAGTTCGGCTATCGGCTGCATTTCCAGCCGTCGCACCTCGACGCGGAAACCGCGATCCTCGCGCACGGCTATGAAGTCGTGTGCCCGTTCGTCAACGACACCGTCGACGCGGCCGTGCTCGAACGGCTCGCCGACGGCGGCACGCGGCTGATCGCGCTGCGCTCGGCCGGTTTCAATCATGTCGACCTCGCGGCCGCCGCGCGGCTCGGCATCACGGTCGTGCGCGTGCCCGCGTATTCGCCGCATGCGGTTGCCGAGCACGCGGTCGCGCTGATCCTCGCGCTCAATCGCCGGCTGCCGCGCGCGGTCGCGCGCACCCGCGAGGGCGACTTCTCGCTGAACGGCCTGCTCGGCTTCGACCTGCACGGCAAGACCGTCGGCGTGATCGGCACCGGCATCATCGGCAGCGTGTTCGCGAAGATCATGATGGGCTTCGGAATGCACGTGCTCGCGCACTCCGTGCCGCCGTACAACGACGAGCTGATCGCGTTCGGCGCGCGCTACGTCGAGCTCGACGAGCTGCTGCGCCACGCCGATATCGTCAGCCTGCACTGCCCGCTGCTGCCGTCGACGCACCATCTGATCAACGGGCAGACGCTCGCGCGCATGAAGCACGGCGCGATGCTGATCAACACCGGCCGCGGCGGCCTCGTCGATGCACAGGCGCTCGTCGACGCGCTCAAGAGCGGCCAGCTCGGCCACCTCGGGCTCGACGTGTACGAAGAGGAAAGCGGGCTGTTCTTCGAGGATCACTCCGACCTGCCGCTGCAGGACGACGTGCTCGCGCGCCTGCTGACGTTCCCGAACGTGATCGTCACGTCGCACCAGGCGTTCTTCACGCGCGAGGCGCTGGCCGAGATCGCGCATACGACGCTGCTGAACATCGAGGCGTGGCACGCGGGCACGCCCGCAAACGTCGTGAGCGCGAATCGCTGACGCATCGCACGCACCCCCTCAACAATCCCGCCTTTTGTTTCGACTGACGTAACGCGGCACGTGCGCGGTCTGCTATCGTTGCGCCGACGTCCTTCCCTGCTCCTGCCGCTCATGCGTTTCGACGACTCCGACATCGCCGCGGTCTACCGCGCCATTTTCGAACGGCGCGACATGCGCCACTTCACGCCGGCGCCCGTCGATCCAGCCGTGCTCGCGCGCTTGCTGCGCGCGGCGCACCATGCGCCGAGCGTCGGCTTCATGCAGCCCTGGCGCTTCATCCGCATCACCGATCCCGCGCTGCGCACCGCGATCCACGCGCTGGTCGAGGCCGAGCGGCGCGCGACCGCCGATGCGCTCGGCGAACGCCAGGACGCATTCATGCGGCTGAAGGTCGAGGGCGTGCGCGAATGCGGCGAGCTGCTGGTCGTGGCGCTCGCCGACGGCCGCGAGCGCCACGTGTTCGGCCGCCGCACGCTGCCGGAGATGGATCTGGCATCCGCCGCATGCGCGATCCAGAACATGTGGCTCGCGGCACGCGCGGAAGGGCTCGGGATGGGCTGGGTATCGCTGTTCGACGTCGATGCGCTGCGCATGCTGCTGCGCATGCCCGACGGCGCGAAGCCGATCGCCGTGCTGTGCATCGGGCACGTCGACGCGTTCTACGCGAAACCGATGCTCGAACAGGAGCGCTGGGCCGCGCGAATGCCGATCGAGGCATGCCTGTTCGAGAACGGCTGGGACGACCCGGCTGCCATCGACGGCGCCCGCGCAGCCTCGTCTCCCGTGAATGCGGAATCGGATGCCGACGTGACGAACACGTCCGATGCCCTCCCCGGCGGCGCGCCCGAACGCATCGCGTGACGGCGGCGCCTCGCAATTGCCTACGCTCTGGCCCCGATACGGCCCGACGCGGAAAATCGCCGCCCGATCCCACACTGTGAGCTTTCGGCATCGCGCCCCGTCGCACGCCGGCAACAACCGTTTTGGCCCCGAGCGTAGGGGTTTTCACTGAAGTAGAATCGCGGCTGTCGACCGTCTTACCGTCCGCCTGTCCCGCGCATCCCGCGCCCGGCATGAGCGGCGGCTTTTCCCGAGCCTACCGCGATGCCCTTGCCTCTTTTCGCCCTTGCCGTCGCCGCCTTTGGAATCGGTACCACCGAATTCGTGATCATGGGGCTGCTGCCCAATGTCGCGCGCGATCTCGGTGTGTCGATTCCGGCCGCCGGGATGCTCGTGTCGGGCTACGCGCTCGGCGTGACGATCGGCGCGCCGATCCTCGCGGTCGTCACCGCGAAGATGCCGCGCAAGCGCGCGCTGATGGGCCTGATCGGGCTGTTCATCGCCGGCAACCTGTTCTGCGCGATCGCGCCGGGCTATGCGGTGCTGATGGCCGCGCGGGTCGTCACCGCGTTCTGCCACGGCGCGTTCTTCGGGATCGGCTCGGTCGTCGCGAGCAGCCTCGTCGCGCCGAACCGCCGCGCGCAGGCGATCGCGCTGATGTTCACCGGCCTCACGCTCGCGAACGTGCTCGGCGTGCCGCTCGGCACCGCGCTCGGCCAGGCATTCGGCTGGCGCGCGACGTTCTGGGCCGTCACCGGCATCGGCATCGTCGCGGCCGCCGCGCTCGCGGTGTGCCTGCCGAAGCACCTCGCGATGCCCGACACCAGCATCACGCGCGAATTCAGCGTGCTGAAGCACCCGCAGGTGCTGATGGTGCTCGGCATCAGCGTGCTCGCATCCGCGAGCCTGTTCAGCGTGTTCACGTACATCACGCCGATCCTCGAGGACGTGACGGGCTTCTCGCCGCATCAGGTCACCTACGTGCTGCTGCTGTTCGGTCTCGGCCTGACGGTCGGCGGCACGCTCGGCGGCAAGCTCGCCGACTGGCGCCGGATGCCGTCGCTGATCGCGACGCTCACGCTGATCGGCATCGTCCTCGCGCTGTTCGCGGGCACGATGCACGTGCCGTTCGCCGCGCTCGCGACGATCTTCGTGTGGGGCATCCTCGCGTTCGCGATCGTGCCGCCGCTGCAGATCATGATCGTCGATCGCGCGAGCGACGCGCCGAATCTCGCGTCGACGTTGAACCAGGGGGCGTTCAACCTCGGCAACGCGACCGGCGCATGGCTCGGCGGGATGGCGATCGGCTCCGGCGTCTCGCTCGTGAACCTGCCGTGGGTCGGGGTCGCGATGGCCGTCGCGGCGCTCGCGCTCACGCTGTGGTCGGCATCGCTCGAACGCCGCCCCGTGGCGGTGCCGACCCACTACGTATAACGCAACCCTGCCGCAATCGTTGCGGACACAACCCCATTCGATCCTGATGGCCTTCATGGACCTTTCAAGGGCCGCGGTGTAGCATCCCGGCCGATGAAAGCCATTCTCAATCGCGATTTCCTCGCGCTGATCCTGAGCGTCGCGGTCGTCGGCCTCGGCACCGGCGCCACGCTGCCGCTCACCGCACTCGCACTGACCGAAGCCGGGCACGGCACCAACGTCGTCGGCATGCTGACGGCCGCGCAGGCGCTCGGCGGCCTCGCGATCGTCCCGTTCGTCACCGCGCTCGCGCGGCATATCGGCTCGCGGCGCGCGATCGTCGTGTCGGTCGTGCTGCTCGCGGCCGCCACCGCGCTGATGCAGTTCACGTCGAACCTGATCGTGTGGGGCGCGCTGCGCGTGCTGTGCGGCGCCGCGCTGATGCTGCTGTTCACGATCGGCGAAGCGTGGGTCAACCAGCTCGCCGACGATGCGACGCGCGGCCGCGTCGTCGCGATCTACGCCACCAATTTCACGCTGTTCCAGATGGCGGGCCCCGTGCTCGTGAGCCAGATCGCCGGCGCGACGCGCATCCGCTTCGCGCTGTGCGGCGCGCTGTTCCTGCTCGCGCTGCCCACGCTCGCGACGATCCGGCGCGCCCCGCTCGCCGGCGACGACGCGCATCACGCAGCGCACGGCCGCTGGCTCGACGTGCTGCCGCGCATGCCCGCACTGATCATCGGCACCGGCTTCTTCGCGCTGTTCGACACGCTCGCGCTGTCGCTGCTGCCGCTCTATGCGATGGATCACGGCGTCGCGAGCGCGACCGCCGTGCTGCTCGCGTCGATCATGCTGTTCGGCGATACCGCGATGCAGTTTCCGATCGGCTGGCTCGCGGACAGGCTCGGCCGCGAACGCGTACACCTCGGCGCCGGCTGGATCGTGCTGGCCGGCCTGCCGTTGCTGCCGTTCGTCATCGCGAATCCGTGGCTGTGCTGGCCGCTGCTGTTCGTGCTCGGCGCGGCGGCCGGCAGCATCTATACGCTGTCGCTCGTCGCGTGCGGCGAACGCTTCCGCGGCGCGGCGCTCGTCACCGCGAGCTCGCTCGTGTCGGCATCGTGGAGCGCCGCGAGCTTCGGCGGCCCGCTGGTGGCCGGCGCGCTGATGGAGCAACTGGGCAGCCACGCGCTGGTCGGCGTGCTGCTCGCCTGCGTCGCGGCGTTCGTCGCGGCCGCGCTGTGGGAACGCCGCGCCGCGTTGCAACGCGCGGTCTGATCCGCATCGACGAAACGACAACGGCCCGCACGATGCGGGCCGTTCGGTCTTGCCGTGCGACGCGTTATGCGTGGCGCGCCGGCAGGATCTTCCCGGCGCACGTGCCGAAGCCGACGCGATAACCGTCGCCCTGGCACCACCCGGCGAGCGTGAGCTCGTCGCCGTCCTCGAGGTACGTCCGGCTGCCGCCGCCGTTCAGCGCGACCGGCTCCTTGCCGTTCCACGTCAGTTCGAGCAGGCTGCCGAACGAATCCTTGGTCGGCCCGCTGATCGTGCCCGAGCCCATCAGGTCGCCCACGCGCGTGTTGCAGCCCGCGACCGTGTGATGCGCGAGCTGCTGCGCCATCGTCCAGTACATGTGCTTGAAGTTGGTGCGGCAGATCGACGTCGCGTCGGCCGCGCCTTCGGCACGCAGCGTCACTTCGAGCGCGATGTCGAACGCATGCCGGCCCGCGTGCCGCAGATACGCGAGCGGCTGCGGCGACTGTTCGGGCTGCGCGGTGCGGAACGGTTCGAGCGCGTCGAGCGTGACGATCCACGGCGAGATCGTCGTCGCGAACCCCTTCGAGTTGAACGGACCGAGCGGCACGTATTCCCACTGCTGGATGTCGCGCGCGCTCCAGTCGTTCAGCAGCACCATCCCGAAGATATGCGCTTCCGCATCCTCGCACGCGATCGGCTCGCCGAGCGCGTTGCCCTGGCCGACGATGAAGCCCGTCTCCAGCTCGATGTCGAGCTTGCGGCAGGCACCGAACACCGGGCGTTCCTGGTCGGGCAGCTTCAGTTGCCCGTTCGGCCGCCGCACCGGCGTGCCGCTCACGACCACCGACGACGCACGGCCGTTGTAGCCGATCGGCATCTCCGACCAGTTCGGCAGCAATGCATTCTTCGGATCGCGGAACATCGAGCCGACGTTGGTCGCATGCTCCTTCGACGAATAGAAATCGGTGTAGCCGGGAATCTCGACCGGCAGATGCAGCGTCGCGTCGCGCTGCGCGACGAGCACCTGCGCGCGCAGCGCCGCGTCGTCTCGCAGCGTCGCGTTGTCGCGCGAGAACAGGCCCGACAGCTGCACGCGCACGCCGCGCCAGGCGTCGCGGCCGAGCGCGATGAACGCATTGAGCGTCGGCGCGGCGAACGCGTCGGCGCCGGCCGGCAGCGTCACGAGGCCCGCGCGCGCGAGCGCCGCGAGATCGACGATCTGGTCGCCGAGCGCCACGCCCGCGCGACGCGCCGGCTGCTGCGCATCGCTGAAGATCCCGAACGGCAGGTTCTGGATCGGGAAATCGCAGGCGGGATCGTTCGCGGTGTCGAGCCAGCTCTTGCGAGCCGGGTCGAGCGTCGCGCGCCAGTCTTGGGTGTCGCTCATCGTTGCTCCGGATTGAAGTGTTTCTTGATGCCTTGCCAGCATTCGAAGTAGTCGGCCTGCAGTTGCGCGGTGTCGAGCGCGTAACGCGTCGGCCGGATCAGCGTGCGGGTTTCGAACATGAACGCCATCGTCGCGTCGACCTTGTGCGGTTTCGTCGTGTCGCTCGCGGACGCCTTCTCGAACGTGTCCGCGTCGGGCCCGTGGCCCGACATGCAGTTGTGCAGGCTCGCGCCGCCCGGCACGAAGCCTTCGGCCTTCGCGTCGTACGCGCCGTGCACGAGTCCCATGAACTCGCTCGCGACGTTGCGGTGGAACCAGGGCGGGCGGAACGTATCCTCGGCCGCGAGCCAGCGCGGCGGGAAGATCACGAAGTCGATCGTGTCGACGCCCGGCGTGTCGCTTTGCGCCTGCAGCACGAGGAAGATCGACGGATCGGGATGGTCGAAGCTGATCGAGCCGATCGTGTTGAACAGGCGCAGATCGTACTTGTACGGCGCGTAGTTGCCGTGCCACGCGACGACGTCGAGCGGCGAATGGCCGATGTCCGCGCGCCACAGGCGGCCGTTCAGCTTCGCGATCAGTTCGAACGCCCCTTCGCGGTCTTCGTACGCGGCTTGCGGCGTCAGGAAGTCGCGCGGGTTCGCGAGCCCGTTCGAGCCGATCGGGCCGAGATCCGGCAGGCGCAGTTGCGCGCCGAAGTTCTCGCAGATATAGCCGCGCGCGTCGCCGTCCGGCAGCGCGACGGAAAAACGCACGCCGCGCGGGATCACCGCGATCTCGAACGGCTCGACGTCGACCCGGCCGAATTCGGTCGCGATATGCAGCCGCCCCTGCTGCGGCACGATCAGCAGCTCGCCGTCCGCGCTGTAGAAGAAGCGGTCCCGCATCGAGCGGTTCGCCGCGTACAGGTGGATCGCGCAACCGTTCATCGCGGCGGCCGAGCCGTTGCCGGCCATCGTCACGAGCCCGTCGACGAAATCGGTCGGCTCGACCGGCATCGGCAGCGGATCCCAGCGCAACTGGTTCGGCGGCGTCGGCGGCACGTCGGCCGAATCGCCGAATTCCGCCACGAGCCGCTGCGGGCCCGCGTACGGCTCGAACGGCCGGTGCACGGCCGCCGGGCGGATGCGGTACAGCCACGAACGGCGGTTGTGGCCGCGCGGCGCGGTAAACGCGGTGCCCGACAGTTGCTCCGCATACAGCCCGTACGGCGCGCGCTGCGGCGAGTTGCGGCCGTGCGGCAACGCGCCGGGCAGTGCCTCGGTGGCGAATTCGTTCCCGAAACCGCTCAGGTAGCCGGCGTTCGCCGGTTTCGACAGGTCAAGCGTCATCGTTTCCTTTCTCCCTCAATTCGTGGCGGCGGTCGGCGCCTGCACGCCGTTGCGCCGCGTTACGCCCGCGAGCCCGAGGACGAACAGCGCCGAGCACAGCACGGGCACCGCGGCCGCGTGGAACAGCGCGCCGTTCGACCAGTTGAGCGCAATCAGTTGTCCGCCGACGAGCGGCCCGAGCACCGAGCCGATCCGGCCGATGCCGAGGCTCCAGCCGATGCCCGTCGAGCGCAGCGACGTCGGGTAATACTGGCCCGCGAGCGCGTTCACGGCCGGCTGCCCGCCGACCACGCAGAACCCGCCCGCGAACACGACGACCAGCAGCCACGGCAGCGCGTGCGCGACCGAGCCGATCAGCCCCACCGACACGGCCGCGCAGGCGAAGCACACGAACAGCACGCGCACGAAGCCGTGACGTTCGATGAACCAGCCGAGCGACAGCGTGCCGATCACGCCGCCTGTCTGCAGCACCGTGCCGACGATCACCGCGGTGCCCGGCGAATAACCGGCGTCGCGCATCACGGTCGGCAGCCAGTTCGACAGGAAATACAGATCGATCAGGTTCATGAAGCTGATCGCCCACAGCAGCAGCGTGACCGGCAGGCGGCCGTGGCTGAACAGTTCGGCGACCGGTGCGCCGCTCGCCGCGCGCTCGCGCACGATGAGCCGCGTGTTCGCGTCGATGCCGGCCTGCGGCGCGAATCGGGCGAGCCAGCCGCGCGCCTGCGCGACGCGCCCTTTCAGCACCAGGAACTGCAGCGACTCGGGCAGCCGCGCGAGCATCGCGATCGTCAGCACGAGCGGCACCGCGCCGCCGACGAAGAACACCGAACGCCAGCCGAACGCCGGAATCAGCGCGGCGCTGATGAAGCCGCCGAGCGCCGCACCGAGCGTGAAGCCGCACGACACGATCATCATCCGCTTCACGCGATGCGCGGCCGGGCTGAACTCGCCGACCAGCGCCATTGCGTTCGGCATGATGCAGCCGAGGCCGAGCCCGGTCACGAAGCGCAGCGCCATCAGCACCGGGATCGAACCCGCAAACGGCGTCGCGAGCATCGTCACCGCGAAGAACAGCGTCGAGCCGATCAGCACCGGGCGGCGCCCGATCCGGTCGGCCAGCACCGACAGCCCGAGCGCGCCGAGCAGCATCCCGAACAGGCTCGCGCTGAACACCGGGCCGAGCGCCTGCTTCGGCACGCCCCATTCGGCGATCACGCTCGGCGCCACGTAGCCCATCGCCTGCGCATCGAAACCGTCGATCACGAGGCACAGCCCGCACAACGCGAGCAGCATCCAGTGAAAGCCCGGGCGATGGGTCTCGTCGATCACGCGCTCGACTTCGAGCACGCGCGCGTCGGCCGGCGCCGCGCTCATTGCGCCACCTCGGCGGCCGGGTGCACGGGCGGCGTCACGCCCTGGCGCGCGAGCGCCATCGCTTCGCGCAACACGTCGGCATCGCCGATCTGGTTCGCGAGCAGCAGGATCAGCTTCGCGTTGACGAGCTGGCTGTCGCTGTCGGACAAGTCGCGATGCATGTCGATCAGCGCTTCATAGAACGCGTCGGGGTCGGTCAGGCGCGGGCGGGTGTCGAATGAAGGCATGACGGGTCTCCGGTGTCTTTATCGTATTCAGCGTGCGCAGGTCGCGCGCGCCAGCGCGTCGGCGATCGCCTGACGGTCGAGCGTGCGCGTGCGCGCGCAGACGTGCTGATCGGGACGCAGCAGGTAGAAGGTGCCCGGCTGCGCGTCGTAGCGTTGCGCGGCGAGCCCGTCGACGTCCTCCACGACGTCGACGCCGGCCGCCGGCCGCGCATGACCGGCCGGCACGACGAGCACGGGCCGCACCGGCAGCGCGAGGCCGTCGACGGCCTTCGCGGCGCGGCCGATTGTCGCCCGATGATGCTTTGCCGGACCTGACGCACGTCAACGTCGCATGCGCTGCGCACGGCTCGCCGCCGCGCGCGAAAATCTCCGCCGCATCGGCCCGCGAGGCCCGCC
>NZ_JAAGPK010000051.1:0-48853 GCF_017104685.1 Burkholderia sp. Tr-20355
TGCTCGCGTCGCGCTTCATGAATGCTTGCGGATTGGCGTCGAACAGCGCGCGGCCGGCACGCGCGAGCACGCCGGGATCATGCGATTGCGTGGCCGCTTTCGCGATGTCGTTCAGCGACTGGCCCGGCTGGACCGTCACGGTAAGCGGTACGGCGCCGCCGACGGCGGACGCCGGCAGTTCGACGGTGCCGACGGCCCAGGCCGATGCGGCTGCGCCGAGCGCCAGGATCGCCAGCGCGCCACGCACGGCGCGCGACAGACGGGACTGACGCGGAAACAAGGAAATTCGGGACATCGTGGGCTCTATCGCCGCGCGCGGGCGCGGCTCGGATTCGCGGTTGAAGGCGTCAATAAAGTTGCCGCAGAAATGCAAAAGCGTCGCGCGGAACGCGACGCTTTCGGCGGGTCTGTGCGTCGTAACCGCGTAGTTTACTTCACGCGATCGCATTCGGGCCGAATTCGTCGCCGGCCGGTGCAACCCGGCGCGGCCGCCCGGCGATCGGGCCATCGCGCCGCCCGGGTCCGCATGCCGCGGCCGGCCGCCGGGCAGATCGAACACAGCCGCATCAATGGATGAAAATCATCGCCGCGCCGGGCAGCCCTCGGACGATCAAGACGCGGCAGGCAGTCGACCAGACGCCGCCGAGCATGCGCCGATCCATTCGCACATGAAAAACGCGCCGCGCCAGCCCCGAACCGGGGGCCGACGCGGCGCGTCATCGCGCGCAGTCCGGCCTGCGGGCCGGACATGCTGACAGGCTTACTTGTCGAGCAGGATGCGCAGCATGCGGCGCAGCGGCTCGGCCGCGCCCCACAGCAGCTGGTCGCCGACCGTGAACGCGGACAGGTATTCGCCGCCCATCGCGAGCTTGCGCAGGCGGCCGACCGGCACCGTCAGCGTGCCCGTGATCTTCGCCGGCGACAGGTCGCGCATCGACGCTTCGCGCTCGTTCGGCACGACCTTCACCCAGTCGTTCGCCGACGCGAGGATGCCGTTGATCTCGTCGAGCGGCACATCCTTCTTCAGCTTGATCGTCAGTGCCTGCGAGTGGCAGC
The DNA here is from genome assembly GCF_017104685.1 of Burkholderia sp. Tr-20355. Classification (NCBI taxonomy): domain Bacteria; kingdom Pseudomonadati; phylum Pseudomonadota; class Betaproteobacteria; order Burkholderiales; family Burkholderiaceae; genus Burkholderia; species Burkholderia sp. Tr-20355. Next base: position 1,057 of record NZ_JAAGPK010000051.1, read on the forward strand.
GCATCGCGCCGATCCGCACGCACAGGCCGTCGACCGGGATCGAGCCCGGCTCGCCCATGGCCGGCTTGCCGAGGATCTTGTTGGTTTCCGCGCCGCCCTTCCACTCTTCCTTCGACATCCCGTTGCCGAGATCCTTGTCGATCCACGGAATCAGCGAACCGGCCAGCGGCACGCCGAAGTGGCTCGTCGGCATCGCATCGCTGTTCATCGCGGCCAGCACGCGGCGGTCGATGTCGAGGATCGCCGACGCCGGATCGGCCAGCTGTTCCTGCACCGCGCCGTTCAGCGTGCCCATCTGCGACAGCAGCTCGCGCATGTTCTGCGCGCCCGCGCCCGATGCGGCCTGGTAGGTCATCGCCGTCATCCAGTCGACGAGGTTCTCGCGGAACAGGCCGCCGAGCGCCATCAGCATCAGGCTGACCGTGCAGTTGCCGCCGACGAAGTTCTTCGTGCCCTTGACGAGCGCGTCCTTGATCACGTCGAGGTTGACCGGGTCGAGGATGATGACCGCGTCGTCCTTCATCCGCAGCGACGATGCCGCGTCGATCCAGTAGCCGTTCCAGCCGGCCGCGCGCAGCTTCGGGAACACGTCGTTCGTGTAGTCGCCGCCCTGGCACGTGATGATCACGTCGCACTTCTTCAGCTCGTCGACGTTGGTCGCGTCCTTGAGCGTAGTCTCGTTTTTCGCGAACGACGGCGCCTTGCCGCCCGTGTTGCTGGTGCTGAAAAACACCGGTTCGATCAGGTCGAAATCGCCTTCTTCCTGCATGCGCTGCATCAGGACGCTGCCGACCATGCCGCGCCAACCTACGAGACCTACGTTCATGACTAACCCTTTGCTTTGAATGGAGCTTCCCCGCCATTTCCGTCCCCGCGTGACCGCGCGGGGAAACAGGCGGGCACGACGGCGATCAGCGTTTAATGATCGTTTTCGTGGTAATGGTTTTCGTGATGACGATGGCGCGCGCACCCGCACGGGCAGTGTTGCCGTGGAGTTTCAGGACCGGGGAGATCAGGGAAATCAGCGCCATCGTTCGAGTCTACACAAAGCCGGTGGCCCGCACAACGGCCAACCGGGGGCGAACCGGCCGATTTTCCCGGCCCGTTCGCGCCCTTTCTATATTACTGCCGCGTTGCCTTACAGCGCCGCGACCACCGCATCGCCCATCGCCGCCGTGCCGACCTGCCGGCAGCCCGGCGTGGCGATGTCGCCCGTACGGTAGCCCTGTTCGAGCACCGTTTTCACCGCGCGCTCGATGCGATCGGCCTGCTCCGCGCGATTCAGCGAGTAGCGCAGCAGCATCGCGGCCGACAGGATCGTCGCGAGCGGGTTGGCAATGCCCTTGCCCGCGATGTCCGGCGCCGAACCGTGCGACGGCTCGTACAGGCCCTTGTTGTTCTTGTCGAGCGACGCCGACGGCAGCATGCCGATCGAGCCCGTCAGCATCGACGCCTCATCGGACAGGATGTCGCCGAACATGTTGCCCGTGACGATCACGTCGAACTGCTTCGGCGCCTTCGCGAGCTGCATCGCCGCGTTGTCGACGTACATGTGCGACAGCTCGACGTCCGCGTATTCGTTCGACACGTCGATCATGACGTCGCGCCAGAACTGCGACGTTTCGAGCACGTTCGACTTGTCGACCGACAGCAGCTTCTTCGCGCGCTTGCGGGCGGCCTGGAACGCGACGTGCGCGATGCGGCGCACTTCCGGTTCCGAATAGCGCATCGTGTCGAAGCCTTCGCGTTCGCCGGCGAACGGGCCGTCCGGTGCCGCACGCACGCCGCGCGGCTGGCCGAAGTAGATGTCGCCGTTCAGTTCGCGCACGATCAGGATGTCGAGGCCCGCGACGAGTTCCGGCTTCAGCGGCGAGGCATCGACGAGCTGCGGATAGCAGATCGCCGGGCGGAAGTTCGCGAACAGCTCGAGATGCTTGCGCAGCCCGAGGATCGCCTGCTCGGGGCGCAGCGCGCGCTCGAGCGAGTCGTACTTCCAGTCGCCGACCGCGCCGAACAGGATCGCGTCGGCTTCCTTCGCGAGCGCCAGCGTCGCGTCGGGCAGCGGATGGCCGCTCGCCTCGTAGCCGGCGCCGCCGACCGGCGCCTGTTCGAGTTCGAACTTCTCGTCGAGTGCGTTCAGCACCTTCACGGCTTCCTTGACGATTTCCGGACCGATGCCGTCGCCGGGCAGCACTGCAATCTTCATGCGAAATTCCTGACTGGGTAGGTTGTATGAGGCAGGCCGGCGAACGCGCCGCTGGCGCGCCCGCCCGAAAGGCACGATCAGCCGACCAGCTTGGTGTTGAGCCACGGCTGCTTCACGAGCCGCTCCGCTTCGAACTGGCGGATCTTGTCCGCGTGGCGCAGCGTGAGGCCGATGTCGTCGAAGCCGTTCAGCAGGCAGTACTTGCGGAACGCGGTGATCTCGAACGGATACTCGCGGCCGTCGCCCGAGCGCACGACCTGGGCGTCGAGGTCGATCGTCAGTTGAAAGCCGTTGAACGCCGCCGTCTCGTTGAACAGGTGATCGACCTGCTGCTCGGTCAGCACGATCGGCAGCAGGCCGTTCTTGTAGCAGTTGTTGAAGAAGATGTCCGCGAAGCTCGGCGCGATGATCGCGCGGAAGCCGTACTGCTGCAGCGCCCACGGTGCGTGCTCGCGCGAGCTGCCGCAGCCGAAGTTCTTGCGGGCGAGCAGCACCGATGCGCCCTGGTAGCGCGGCTGGTTCAGCACGAAGTCCGGATTCAGCGGACGCTTCGAGTTGTCCTGGCCCGGCTCGCCGTGATCGAGGTAGCGCCATTCGTCGAACGCGTTCGGACCGAAGCCCGTGCGCTTGATCGACTTCAGGAACTGCTTCGGGATGATCGCGTCGGTGTCGACGTTCTCGCGATCGAGCGGCGCCACGACGCCGGTATGTACAGTGAATTTTTCCATGATCCGTCTATCCGGTTGAAGGGCCGGCACGCGGCCGGCACACATCGACAAATTCTCGGTGGCGGTGTCAGTCCGCGGCGCGCTTGAGCGCGTTGCCCGCGGCGTTGACGTCCTCGCCGAAGCCGCGGACGGTATTGCAGCCCGCGAGGCCGAAGCCCAGCCCCGCCAGCGCCAGCGCGGCAACCAGCCGCGCGATGACCTTCGTTGCCGTCACGCGTTACCCCAGCTGGCGAATGTCGACGAAGTGACCTTCGATCGCCGCGGCTGCCGCCATCGCGGGGCTCACGAGGTGCGTGCGACCGCCCGCGCCCTGCCGGCCCTCGAAGTTGCGGTTCGACGTCGACGCGCAGCGCTCGCCCGGATCGAGCCGGTCGGCGTTCATCGCGAGGCACATCGAACAGCCCGGCTCGCGCCATTCGAAGCCCGCATCGGTGAACACCTTGTCGAGCCCTTCGCGCTCGGCCTGCGCCTTCACGAGGCCCGAACCCGGCACGACCATCGCGAGCCGCACGTTCGATGCGATCCGGCGGTTCAGCTTCTTCACGACATACGCGGCCGCGCGAATATCCTCGATCCGTGCGTTCGTGCACGAGCCGATGAAGATCTTGTCGACCTTGATCGATTCGATCGGCGTGTTCGGCTCGAGCGCCATGTAGGCCAGCGCGCGCTCCATCGCGTCGCGCTTGACCGGATCCTTCTCGCGCTCGGGATCGGGCACGCGACCGTCGATCGACGTGACCATTTCCGGCGACGTGCCCCACGTGACCTGCGGGACGATCTCGGCCGCGTTCAGCTCGACCACGCGGTCGAACTGCGCGCCGTCGTCCGACTTGAACTGGCGCCAGTATTCGACGGCCTGATCCCATTCCGCGCCGGTCGGCACGAACGGCCGGCCCTTCAGGTAATCGATCGTCGTGTCGTCCACCGCGACCATGCCCGCGCGCGCGCCGGCTTCGATCGCCATGTTGCAGACGGTCATGCGGCCTTCCATCGTCAGCGCGCGAATCGTCGAGCCGCCGAATTCGATCGCGTAGCCCGTGCCGCCCGCCGTACCGATCTTGCCGATGATCGCGAGCACGATGTCCTTCGCGGTACAGCCGCGCGGCAGTGCGCCCTCGACCTTCACGAGCATGTTCTTGCTCTTCTTCTGCAGCAGGGTTTGCGTCGCGAGCACGTGCTCGACTTCCGACGTGCCGATGCCGTGCGCGAGCGCGCCGAACGCGCCGTGCGTCGACGTGTGCGAATCGCCGCACACGATCGTCATGCCCGGCAGCGTCGCGCCCTGTTCCGGCCCGATGATGTGGACGATGCCCTGGCGCACGTCGTTCATCTTGAACTGCGTGATGCCGAACGCATCGCAGTTCGCGTCGAGCGTGTCGACCTGCAGCTTCGAGACGGGATCGGCGATGCCGTGGCTGCGGTCCGTCGTCGGCACGTTGTGGTCCGACACGGCGAGGTTCGCGCTGATGCGCCACACCGGGCGATGCGTCATCTTCAGCCCTTCGAACGCCTGCGGGCTCGTGACTTCGTGCAGCAGCTGACGGTCGATGTAGAGCAGGGTCGTGCCGTCTTCCTCGGTGTGGACCACGTGGGTGTTCCACAGTTTGTCGTAGAGAGTCTGTGCCATGGGTATTCGGGGTCGTTGTGACTACAAGCCTTGCGGATGAAGTCGATTATGCCACGCAGCGTGCGCCCCGGCTCAGGCCGGGCGCGAAAAAACCCATTAAAAACAGTAGTTTGGCTGGTAGTGCCAATACCTGTATCGGCATTACCCGGCAAAACGGGGCACGCACGATCCGGCGGGCGGCGATCGCGCGGCCGCATCGCCCGGGTCGCGCGCCGCGCCCCGTGGCTGGCGCATCAGCCGTTCGGGTACGCGCGGTTGATCAGGTCGAGCCGCAGCATCGCGAGCTGCATGCCGGCGTTGCCCAGCAGGTAGAGATCGCGCCGCCGCATGGCCGCCATCTGCGCGGACGTGTCGTAGCGCGACGGCAGCGCGAGGCCTGCCGGCACCGCCGCCTGCATCCCCGCGGCATTCGACGCGCGCACGGCGAGCGACGCCTGGTCCTGATGCGTGACGACGCCGACCTTGCCGAGCGCCGCGCTCGCGGCCGCCTGCCTGACGATCGCGGCGGCGACGCCGTCGGGGGTCGATATCGGGCTGCCGGCGGCGACCGCGGGCGTCGCGATCGACGTCACGCCGGCCGTGAGCCCGTATGTCGACGCGAGCACGCTCGCGACCTCCTGCTGCGCGAAGATCGGTGCCGCGACCTTCTGCCGAAGCTGGAACACGGTATCGGCAATCGCCTCGTTGACGGGGCCCGGTACGGGTGCGGCGGCCGATGCGCCGGCGCGGCTGCCGAAACTATATGCGACGATCGTATCGATGGCGGCCGCCGCGACGCTCGGCGGCGTCCACGAGAAAAACGTGTCGAGCAGATAACCGGTTTCGGCGGCGGCGGTCGCGCGATCGTTCAGTTCGTTCGTCAGCTTGCCGAGCATCTGGCGCTGCAGTTCGGCATCGGTGGCCGGCGCGGCGCTCGCGAACACGGGCGTGACGGCCGCGCACGACGCGGCCAGGACGGAGGTGGAAGCCAGGAAATGGCGACGGGTATGCATGGTCATGAGCATCGATGGGGGATCGGCGGGCGTCAGCCCTTCGGGTAGGCCTGCGTCGTCGCGGTCATCGCGCGCGTCAGCATCTGCGCATACATGTCGTGCACGAGGTAGAGGCTGCGGTTGCGCGTCCACGGCTGGCCCGACTGCGGGTCGTACACCGTCGGCAGCGGCACCTCGGCGACGGCCGCCGCCTTCATGCCCGCCTGTTGCGACGTCTGGATGCAGCGCTTCGCGTGATCGCGATGGCCGACCACCGCGACGGTGCCCATCGCCGCCGCCCCGCCCGCCCGCGACACGGCGACCGCCGCGACGCCCGCGGTACTCAGGTACACGATCGAGCCGTCGTTCGCGATCACCGGTTCGACCGACGACAGCACGTCGGCGCCCATCCCGTATTTCGACACGAGAAACCGCGCGATTTCCCATTGCGCATAGACCTTGACGGGCTTCAGCTGGCGGATGCGGTACACGGCGTCCGCCAGCGCCTCGTTCACGGGCCCCGGATCGGGCAGCGCCGCCTGGTTGCCGCCGGTGCTCGACGTGTTGCCGCTCGACGCGTTCGGACGGTTGCCGAAGCTGTACGCGACGATCGCACCGATCTGCGCGGCGGCCACGGTCGGCAGGTCCCACGTGAAGCCGACGTCGGACATCGCCGGGACGATCGCGTCGACGGTCGCCGCGTCGCCGAGCTGCGCGTTCAGTTTCGCGGACATCTGCGCGGCCAGCGCGCTGTCGGTGACCGGCGCCGACGTGACGTCGTCGCCGCCGCAGGCGCTCAGCAGGGAAGAGGCCGCGACGGCTGGCGCGGCGGCGAGGAATTTTCTTCGGGACGAAGCCGGGGAATGCTGACTCATGTACACGCTACGCCATGATGCGAATGACGACCGTGCGTGAGGACAGGCAGGGTCGACGAAATTCGCGGGGTCCAGGGAAAAGGCAATCGGGCAACCGCGCGCGAACCGGCATTGCGGCATGCCATCGATCGATGCAGCGCGATCCTAGGCGGCGTTGGTTAAATTGCGGTGAAAGTAACGGCCGAATCCGTTCGATCGCCGCGCCGTTTCGCCGATGGACGATCTTGTTTCACCTGCGGCGAGCGAATCGCGCGCCTGTTTCGCCGGTGGAGCGCTCGCGACTGGCGCGGCGTTTCGACATATCGGCACCCGCATCACCATGGCGCAAGCCGCGTTCCCTCACGATCCGGACCCGGAGCCCGCCACGATGAAGCTCGGCCTGAACGAATCGCTTGCGCGCCTCGACGACGAAGGCACGCTGTTCACGACGCTGTTTCGCCACGGCACGCGCGATGTCGAGCTGTACCGGCCGCGCGTCGAGGACGGGCAGACGCCGCACACGCGCGACGAGATCGACGTGATCACGACCGGCGCGTCGCGCTTCGTCGTCGACGGGCGCGAATGCGGCGTCGCGGCCGGCGACACGCTGTTCGTCCCCGCCCACGCGGCGCATCGCTTCGTCGGCTTCTCCGACGACTTCTCGACCCGGGTGTTCTTCCACGGCCCGGAAGGCGGCGAGCGCGCACGCGACGCATGATGCCGCGCACGGCGCTTTTCGTTCGATCGCCTAGACTGTCTATTCGCAACGGGCGGCGCGCGGCCGCCCGGTCGTCACGAGGCCGGCGGCAGCCGGTTCAACGAACTGGACAACAGCATGCGATATGAACTCTATTACTGGCCCGAGATCCAGGGCCGCGGCGAGTACGTGCGGCTCGCGCTCGAGGCGGCCGAAGCCGACTATGTCGATGTCGCACGCGAATCGGGGCGCGGGATGGGCGTGTCGGCGATGATGCGCATGATGGACAGCACGAAGGCCGAGTGCGTGCCGTTCGCGCCGCCGTTCCTGAAGGCGGGCGACGTGGTCGTCGGGCAGACGGCGAACATCCTGCTGTTTCTCGGCGCGCGGCTCGGGCTCGCGCCCGACGACGAAGCCGGCCGGCTGTGGGTACACCAGCTCCAGCTGACCGTCGCCGACTTCGTCACCGAGATCCACGACACGCATCACCCGATCGCCAGCTGCCTCTACTACGAGGACCAGAAGGCGGAAGCCGCGGAGCGCGCGGCCGACTTCATCGAGAACCGGCTGCCGAAATTCCTCGGCTACTTCGATCGCGTGCTCGAGCAGAATCCGCACGGCGGCGGCTACATCGCGGGCACCGCTCTCAGCTACGCGGACCTGTCGATGTTCCAGCTGATCGAGGGCTTGCGCTATGCGTTTCCGAAGGCGATGAAACGCGCGGAGCGGAAAGTCGCGGCGCTCGTCGCGCTGCACGATCGCGTCGCGCGGCATCCGCCCGTCGCGCGCTATCTCGCGTCGGCGCGCCGCATCCCGTTCAACGACATGGGGATCTTCCGGCACTACCCGGAGCTCGACCGGTAACGGCGCCGTTCAATCGCCATATCGATAGCGGCTGCGCATCGCGTCGAGCGGATTGCCGTCGGCCAGCGTGCCGCCGAGGCTGTGGATCACCGCGCTCGCCGCATTGATCGCGGTCTGCACCGCGCCCTCGATCCAGCCGCCCGTAAACGAACAGCAGCAGCCGGCCAGATAGATCCCGCGGTCCGACGACGGATCCGCCGCCGTCTGGAACTGGTAGAACAGCGCCTGCGAGTGGATGTCGTCGCCCGGGTAGTTCAGCTTGAACGCGCCCAGCGCGTAACGGTCCGACAGCCAGTCGTGACTCGTGACGTTGCGCGCGTAATCGTCGTCGAGCGGGCGCAGATGCGCGGCGAACGCCGGCGACACGACGCCGATCTCGGCCACGAGGCGCTTGAACCGCTCGATCTTGTCGGTCAGCGACAGGATCTTGTGCGAATCGTCTTCCCACGTGTAGCTGATCAGCACGACGCCGTGCGCGTCGGGATCGTCGGGCGCGTAGTCGAGGCAGTAGATGCCGCGCGCGAGCGTGTCGGTCTGAATGTTGTGCGGCAGCCCGTGCTTGAGCCAGAACTTGTCGCGGGTCAGCACGAAAAGCTTCGACGAGCTGACCATGTGCGTCTCGTTGATCGCGCGGACGACGTCCGGGGCGAACAGGTTCGCGATGCCCGTCATCCCCATGCCGACCTGCATCGCCCGCGTCGTCGTCGCGACGATCACGCGATCGAACACGCGGGTCGCCCCGTCGTCGAGTGCGAGCGCAAGCGTACCATCGGGCTGCTTCGTCACGCCGCGCACCGCTGCGTGAACGATGCAGTCGCGCACGCGCACGCCGTCGGCGCCGTCGTCCAGCAGCCCCTGCGCGAGCGCGAAGATGCCGGCCGGGATCAGCCGCTGGTCGACCTCGAGCTCATTGACGACGATCCGCAGGATTTCGAGGAACGACGCGCGATAGACCGGCTGGAAGCCGCCCGACCCGATGCCGAGCGTGCCGAACAGGCGCAGGTCCTCGCTCTTGCGCCAGCGAACGCCGCCGGGCGGCGTCGCGCCGGTGAAGATCTTCACGATCGCCGAATAGAACGACTCGTCGCCGAAGCGGTCGATGTACTGCTGCCAGCCGCACCGCGCATCGTCGTAGCGATGCGCGCGCAGCAGCGCCGTCAGTTCGGCCGGCGCCGGTAGCGACGTGCCGTCGTCGAGCCGCACGCCGTCGCGGATGAACGCGCGCCAGCCGCAGTCGACACGCTCGAACAGCGCCGGCGGCGCTTCGCCGGCCGGCCAGCGGTACGCATGACCCTGATAGTGGATCTCCGTGTCGACGATGCCGGGATCGGGAAACGCCGATGCGCTGTCGACGCCGAACCGGTCCAGGTAGTGATACAGCGCCGCCTGCGACGGCGGAAAGCGCATCGCGCCCATTTCGGCGAGCAGGTGCGGATGCTCGGGATTGATCGACTGCGTCAGCAGGCGTCCGCCGACGCGCGCCCGGTTCGCCTCGAACACGACGACCTGCCGCGCACCGGCGCGCAGCAGTTCGCAGGCCGCGACGAGCCCGCCGACGCCCGCGCCGACGATCGCGATCCGCGCATCGCGCGCGCTTTCGGCCGCCAGCGTACCGACACGGCCGCCGGTACGGGACAGGAAAGCGCCATAGTCGTACAGCGTGTCGATGTACGGTAGCGTGTGCGGCAGGCGTTCAGGGGCGTTCATGGAATCGGGACCAAACCAGGGAAGGAAACCGGCAGCGCGAGCCCGCGCTCACACGGGCAGGTGGATGCTGCCGAGCGGCGCATCGGCGTTGACGAGGTCGACGCGCTTCACGCGGATGCGCAACGCGTCGCCGCTGACCGCGAGTTCGTGCGTGTACCAGCCGGCAAACAGCGTCTGCTCGTCGCGCCGCGCTTCGACGTAATGGAACGGCGTGCGCAACACGTACACGCCGCGCGCCGGGTCGGCGCGCTCGACGTACGGCTGCTGGAGCAGATGATGGCCGCGGCTCGCCGGCTGCTGCGAGAACGTGCGGCGGCCGGCCAGGCGCTCGATGCGGATGCGCAGCAGCAACCGGTCCTCGTCCATCAGCGCGCCATGCAGCACCGAATCGGGCTGATCCGGCGACAACGGCATCCAGTAGCGCGCGTCGTCCGCGTACAGCGCGAGCCAGTCTTCGTAGCGCCGCTCGTCGAGCAGGCGCGCCTCGCGATACACGAACGCGGCGAGTTCATCGTGAGCAAACGTGCGCATCGGCGGCCTCCTTCGTCGATGCGGGCGCGATATAGCGCAGCCACGCGCGGAACTGGTTGCGGATCTGCAGCTCGCTGGTGCCGTTCGTCTCGGCCGTCGCGTGCATGTGCTCGTGCGGATCGAACAGCCGTCCCACATGCACCCAGTCGCGCGATTGCGTCGCGAGGCCGCGCTGCGCGCGTTCGTACATCTCGAGATCGTCGTGCGCGACGATCGACGTCGGCGCGTTGATCAGCCGGTTGTAGGCCAGCGTGCGCTCGAACATCGAATCGGGTGCGCCCGCAAGACGGAACGACCACGATTCGACCAGCGTGCGGTCGGCCGCGAGCGGCTTGAACACGCGCAGGATCTGGATCGGCCCCTTCACCATCGCGTTCGGGAACAGCACCGTGTTGTGGCGCACCTCGCCGAGAATGCGGGCCGCGCGCGCTTCGCCGTACGCCGCCGTCATCTTCTCGTGATAACCGGGAATCGGCGTATAGCGCGCATGGATCGAATCGGCGGTGCCGGTGTGACCGTGCCCGTTGGGCCACACGCGCAGCCCCATCCGCTCGAAGAACGCATGCGGCTGGATGAACGGCTCCAGCAGTTCCACCGCCATCGGCTTCGCGCCTTCCATGCCGTCACGCTCCCAGACGCGCACGGCCGTGCCGGCCGACGACTCGTGCGCGACCATCGGGTGACAGGTGTCGGTCTGGTTCTCGACCAGCATCTTCCAGTTGCACGCATGCACGTACCGGAACACGCCGCCCGCGACTTCGACGCGCCCTTCCGGCGAGCGGTCGACCAGGTTGTCGAGCGACGACAGCGCCGCGCCGAAATAGTCGTGGAAGCCGACGCCCTCCGGGTTCAGCCGACAGAACACGAAACCCCGATGCTCGTGGGTCGCGCCGACCGCCTGCATGCCCTTGCTCGCCTCGCACGATTCGAAGCCGGTCTGGTCGTAGCCGCGCCGCAGCGGAATCGCATGGAGGCTGCCGTCGGTCCGGTAGGACCATGCGTGGTACGGACAGCGAAAGAACGTACCCGTGTTGCCGCACGCGTCGGTCACGAGCTGCGTGCCCTTGTGCGAACACCGGTTGTGCAGCACGCGCACCGATCCGTCGACGTGACGCACCATCACGACCGGCTCCGCGCCGATCGTCGTCGTCACGTAGTCGCCGGTGTCCGGAATCTGGCTGACGTGGCCGACGTACACCCATGTGTTCGCGAACAGGTGGCGCATCTCCAGTTCGAAGATCCGCGGTGACAGGTAAAGATCCTTGTGCACCTCGGTATCGCGCACGAGCGCCGCCACCCCATCGGTGAACCCGGGCGCCGTCATGCGCACCTCCGGCCGCGCACGCGTTGTTGCCGCGCGCCGTCGCGGCGCGCGGATTCGATTGTTGTTATCGTCATCTCTCAGGTTTCTGCTCGTAGGTGCCGCTCGGACTCCATACGCCCGCCGCCAGGCACGCGGCGGCGGGCGCGGCGGCGACGGTCAGCCCGTCACCGGTGTTTCATGCAGGCGCAGCCAGCCGATGCGGCCGTTCGCGTCGCGCTCGAATACGACGGTCGAACGGCGCACGGTGCGCCGCCCCGCTCCGTCGACCTGCGTCTCGCGATAGGCAATCACCGCGCCGCCCTGCCACGCGCTCACTTCGTGCAGTTCGTCGATCGCGATCCGCAGCCCGGGACGCGCGCCGTGGCCGCGCGAGAACAGGACGTCGACATCCGCGAAATCCAGCGCATGCCCCTGCAGCGAAATCATCGAGAAACGCCGCGAAAAACGCGCGATCAGCGGCGCGAGCGCGTCGCGTGACGCATGGCCGGACAACCATTGCTCGATGTCGACGTGCGCGTCGACCACTTCCTGGAAAAACGGGTTGGACGGATTCATTTCGACACTTGCGTACGTTGGGAAACCGGTCGCGCGGCAGGCGCGCGGTGCAGGGCGAGGCGCGCGACGAACGGCAGCGGCAGCAGCGTCAGCAACGCGGCCAGACCGAAGCACTGCTGGTAAGACAGCCGCGCGTCGTCGCCCTGCGTCGACAGCAGGAAATTCAGCGCGCTGCCCAGCACGGCGACGCCGAGGCAGAAGCTCAACTGCCGGTTGATGTTCCACAGCGCGCTCGCGTCGCCCATCCGCGCCGCGGGAACGTCGAGGAACGCCGCGCTTTGCGACGTGCTCGTGCACATGCTGGCGCCGAGCCCCATCGCGACGAAAGCCAGCACGCGCCCGGCCTCGAAACCAGCGAGCGGTGTCGCGAGCAGCACGATGCCGATCGCGTCGATCGCGATCCCGCCGATGAACAGCGGCTTCGCGCCCCACTTCGGAAAACAGCGCCGCGTCGTCGCGATCGCGACGAACGACGCGATCGCCCACGGCACCATCAGCGCGCCCGTATGCGTCGCGCTGAGCCCGAGCGCGTTCTGCAGGTACAGCGCCGCGACCAGGTTCACGCCGGTGAACACGCCCGGCACGCACAGATAGACGACCAAGCCGATCCGCAGCAGCGGCTGCGCGACGAGGCGCAGGTCGAGCAGCGGGGACGCCGCGCGCCGCGCATGCGCGACGTACGCGCCACCGGCGACCAGCGCGACCGACAGCGGCGCGATCGCCAGGCGGCCGCCCCCCGGCTGGCCCGCGAACGTCAGGCCGAGCAGCAGCGCGACCAGCGCCACGGCGCTCAACGCGAGGCCGCGGGCATCGAGCGCCGGCGGACGTTCGCCCGCTGCGTCCGGCGGCAGCCACGCGAACGCGAGCACGCTGGTCGCGGCGGCCAGCGGCACCATGCCGAAGAAGATCGCCCGCCACGACGCGCGATCGACGATCACGCCGCCGAGCGCCGGCGACAAGGCGGGCACGAGCAGCGCGACCATCATCACGATCGACGTCAGGTGGGCACGTGCATCCGGCGGATACGCGCGATAGGCCATCGTCTGCCCGACCGGGATCAGCAGCCCGCCGCCGAGCCCCTGGATCAGGCGCCACGCGAGCAGCGCGCCGATCGACGCCGACAGGCCGACGCCGACGCTGCCGAGCGCGAACAGCACCAGCGACGCGATCAGCAGCCGGCGCTCGCCGAAACGCCGCGCCAGCCAGGTGCCGAGCGGGATCACGACGGTCAGCCCGAGCACGTACATGTTGCCGATCCACGCCAGCTGCGCGACCGATGCGTGCAGCTCGCGCTGGATCGTCGGATACGCGGCGTTGATGACGAACATGTTGGCGAGGTCGATCGCGAACCCGAGCAGGTAGACGGCGGCGATTTTCGAGCGATCGGTCATGTGGCGGAAGACGAACGAAACGCCGCAGTGTAAGGTTCGACGCGCGCGTCGATAAGACCGTCCGGACGGCAAGACTGGTCGAAAAATTTTGACAATCAGGGCAACATGTCGGTTTTCCGGAAAGCAGCCGACACGCCATGGTGAGTCTCGATCGTTTCGCCGTCTTCCGCGCCGTCGTGGAAGCGGGGTCGTTTACGGCCGCCGCCGCCCAGTTGAATCAGGCCCGGGCCGCGGTCAGCTTCAACATCAAGCAGCTCGAAGCCGAACTCGGCGTCACGCTGTTCACGCGCACGACGCGGCGCGTCGAGCTGACCGACGCGGGCGAGCGCTTCCATGCGCGCTGCCTGCGCGTGCTGGAGGAAGCCGAGAGCGCGATCGACGACGCCCGCAGCGAGCACGGCGGGATGCACGGCGTGCTGCGCGTGACGTCGACGGTCGAGTATGGGACGATGGTGGTCGCGCCCGCGCTGCATGCGTTCATGCAGCGCCATCCCGCGCTGCGCGTGCGGCTCGAGACGCATGCGGCGCAGGTCGACCTGGTGCGGGAGCGCGTCGACGTCGCGATTCGCCTCGGGCGCCTCGAGCAGTTCCAGGACCTGCCCTACCGCGGCGCGTGCCTGGCGACCTACGAAGTGCGGCCCGTGATCGCGCCGTCGCTGCTCGCCGCCGCGGGCCTGTCCCGCATCGACTCGCCCGACGTGCTCGCGCGCCTGCCGCAGCTCGGGCATACGCGGCTCGAGCGCATCGCCACCTGGACGCTCACGGACCGCGACGGCAACCCGCATGCCTTCCGGCCCGGCGCCAAGCCGCGCGTCGTCGTCGACAACGCGTCGGTACTGCGCGTGCTCGCGCGCCAGGGCAGCGGCGTCGCGCTGCTGCCCGAATGGCTCGTGCGCGACGACCTCGCGTGCGGCGCGCTGGTCGACGCACTGCCCGACTACCGGTTTCCGCCGCAGGCCGTCTACGCGTTGTATCCGTCGACCACGCACGTGCCGCAAAAGGTGCGCGCGTGGGTCGACTTCATGAAGGCCTATCTGGCCTGAACGCGGCCGCGGCTCAGGCGGCCGCTGCGCGATCCCGCAGCCGCGCGTCGATCCGGCGGGCGATCGCGAGCAGGCGCCGGTCGCTGCCCCACGGCCCCTCCAGCATGAGCCCGACCGGCAGCCCCGTCCGCGTGGAAGGCCCGGCCGGGATCGACACGGACGGTACGCCGGCGAGTGTCGCCGGCGACGTCTGGCGCACGACGCGCGCGAACAGCGCAGCGCCCTGTTCGGGCGTCATCGCGGCGGTGTCGCCGAGCGACGGCGGCTCGCCCGGCACCGTCGGCATCGCGATGCAGTCGACCGGCGCGCCGAACGCATCGTCGTACCAGTGCACGAGACGCTGCCGGCACACGATCGCTTCCGCATAGGCGTCGGCCTCGACCGGCGCTTCGACGAGTGACCGGAAGATGCCGCGCACGTCGTCGCTCGCGATCCGTTCGACGAACGTCTCGAACGGAATGCGCAGCCGCTCGGCCGCAAAGCGGCGCCAGTACCGGTTCGCCTCGAACGCCACGATCGGCAGGCCGCAGGCCTCGCTCGCGTCGTGCAGCGGCATCGCCGGCAGCGGCACGAGCGTCGCGCCGGCCGCCACGCACGACGCGAGCGCGTGTTCGATGCGGGCCGCAACGCCCGGGTCGAGCGCGTCGAAGTAAGGCGCGCCCGGTACGCCGATACGCAACTGCGGCCATTCCGGCGCGACGGCCACGCTGTCGTCGCGCGTCAGCACGGCGTCGAGCAGCAGCAAATCGTCGATGCCGTGGCCGATCGGCCCGACCGTATCGCGGGTGGGCGACAGCGACAGCACGCCATGCGGCGAATAGCGCTGCGCGGACGGCCGCAGCCCGTACACGCCGCAGAATGCGGCCGGAATGCGCACCGAGCCACCCGTGTCGGTGCCGAGGCCGAACGGGATGCCGGCCGCGACCGCGGCCGCCGTTCCGCCGCTCGACCCGCCGGCGATGCGCTGCGGATCATGCGGATTGCCGACCGCGCCGAAATGCCCGTTGCCGCTCGTGATGCCGAACGCGAGCTCGTGCATGTTCGCCTTGCCCAGCGGCACCGCACCGGCTTCGAGCAGGCGCCGTACGGTCTGCGCATCGCCGGTTGCGCGATAGCCGCCCAGCGCCGGGCTCGCACCGAGCGTCGGCATCGCGGCGGTATCGAGGTTGTCCTTGATCACGAACGGCACGCCCGCGAGCGGCAGCGCCTCGCCCCGCGCGACGCGGGCATCGATGCGCTCGGCCGTGCGGCGGGCCAGCTCGGCATCGACGTGCACCATCGCATTGAGCGGCGCGATCGCCGCGAGACGCGCGAGCGCGTCGTCGGCGACGTCGACGGCACGCCGTCCGGCCGCGCGCACGGCATCGGCGATCTCGCGCACGCTGGCGCGGGAGGCAAGTGACGGGGAGGAAACGCGGTTCGGCTGGGTTGTCATGTTGTGTGCTGGACGCGAAATCGATCGGGAAACGCGCGGCATGCCACCGGCCCGGGCAGCACGCCGTGCGAATCGCGATGTTATCGCGGCCCGCGGCCGGCCGTCACGCGAGCGGCCCGCCCGCTACGCGCCGCGCGACGACTCGCGCGCATCCGCCGCCCCGTCGACCGCGCGCGCCAGCCACGGCCCGATCTCCATCTCCTCGTAGCGCACGAGCCGGCTCTTGCGTGCGCGGCGATACGCCCACCAGATCGCGACGAACAGCGGAATCCAGACATAGATCGACAGCACTTCCATCCAGTCGATGCGCGCCGCGAAGAACGCCTGATAGTCCTGCCCGAGCGAAATCACGATGCAGATCGCGATCGCGAACAGCGGCCCGAACGGGAACCACTTCGCGCGGTACGGCAACTGGTCGAGCCGGTAGCCCTGCTTCAGGAAACCCTTGCGGAACCGGTAATGGCAGACCGCGATGCCGAGCCACGCAATGAAGCCCGTGATGCCGACCGTGTTCAACAGCCACAGATAGATGCGCTGGTTGTTGGTCAGCGACGTGAGGAAGCACAGCCCGCCGACGGCCATCGTCGCGTACAGCGCGTTGCGCGGCACGCCGCCCGGCGACAGCGTCGCGAACATCGCCGGCGCGCGCCCTTCCGCGGCGAGGTTGTACAGCATCCGCGTCGCCGCGTAGGTGCCGGAATTGCCGGCCGACAGCACGGCCGTCAGGATCACCAGGTTCATCGCGCCGGCGGCAAGCGGGAAGCCCGCATGGCTGAACACCAGCGTGAACGGACTCACGCCGATGTCGGTCACGTCGCTCTTCAGCAGGTTCGGGTCGGTGTACGGCACGAGCAGGCCGATCACGAAGATCGCGAGCACGTAGAACAGCATGATCCGCCAGAAGATCTGCTTCACCGCGCGCGGGATCGTCTTGCGCGGATTTTCCGATTCACCGGCCGCGATCCCGACCAGCTCGGTGCCGAGAAACGAGAAACCCGCGATCAGCGCGACGCTCATCATCGCGTGCACGCCGCCGACGAACGGCGCGTCGCCCGTCGTGAAGTTGCGCCAGCCGACCGGATGCCCGGTGCCGGTATGCCCGGTGCCGGTATGCCCGCTGCCGAGCACGCCGGCCGCGATCAGCAGCCCCGCCGCGATGAACGCGATCACGGTGACGACCTTGATCAGCGAGAACCAGTATTCCGATTCGCCGAAGCCGCGCACCGACAGCGTATTGAGCAGGAAGATCAGCACGAGGAAGCCCGCGCCCCACCCGATGCCCGGCACCGCCGGAAACCAGTAGCGCATCACGATCTGCGCGGCGACCAGCTCGATCGCGATCGTCACGGCCCAGCTGTACCAGTAGGTCCAGCCGAGCGCGACGCCGAAGCCTTCGTCGACGTACTTCTCGCCGTAGATCGCGAACGAGCCCGACACCGGCATCAGCGCCGCCATCTCGCCGAGCCCGGTGACGACGAAATAGACCATGATCCCGATCGCGATATAGGCGGCGATCGCCCCGCCCGGCCCCGCCTGCGCAACCGACGCGCCCGATGCGACGAACAGCCCCGTGCCGATCGAGCCGCCGATCGCGATCATCGCGATGTGGCGGCCCTGCAGACGGCGCTGGAGCGTCGTCCCGGACGGCGCAGCCGTCTCCACTGCCGCTTGCATAGCATCCATAGTGTTCACCCTGATTGGTTCCGGCTTCTTCCGCCAATTTTATTGATTCGGGATGCGAATCGATTGGCCTGGTCATTCGCGTCGAGCCGGGTCCTGCCCGGCCGGGCGCATCACACGACGCTGCGCTTGATCGCCTGCAGTTCGGCCGTCGTCACGATTTTCTCGATCCGGAATCGCGGGCTTTCCAGCCACACGTTGGCGATCCGCCGGTACTCGTCGAGATCCTCGCACGCGAGCCGCACCAGAAAATCGAACGTGCCGCTGACGAGCCAGCAATCGAGCACGGCCGGATTCGCCCGCATTTCGTCCTCGAACGGCGCCTGCGAACGCCCGTGGTCGGCCAGCACGATCTGCGCGATCACGACGATCGGCTTGGTCGCGCGCGGCGCCTTGATCACCGCGCGGTAGCCTTCGATCACGCCGAGCGCCTCGAGCCGCTCCACGCGCGCCTGGCAGGGCCGCGGCGTGAGGTTCACGCGCTCCGACAGCTTCCGGTAGGAAATCCGCCCGTCGGTACGCAGGATGTCGAGGATCCGGAGATCGATCTTGTCGAGCTGCCTCTTCTTGTCGGTCATCCGCGTTCGCTCCGGTCGGTCGTGGCTGGTGCGCGGAACGTGTCCTCGTCCGCGCGGGGCCACATTATCCGGCCGAAGCGGCCGCGCGCCAATCGGCTAGAACCGCAGCGACAGGCAGGTCAGGCCGCCGTCCATCTTGCGGAACTCGCTCGTGTCGATCACGTGCAGCGGCATGCCGAGCGACGCGATCGCATCGTGAACGCGCGGATAACCGGCCGGCGTGATCAGCGTGCCGTTCACGCGCAGCGTGTTGCCCGCGTATTCGTCAGCGGCCGAGACCGTGATCCGGCGATAGCCGGCGAACGCCGGATGCGCGGCCAGCGCTTCGGTCACGAGCAGCGTGTCGTCGCCGAGCGCGTTGACGACCGACTTCAGGTGCAGCCCCGCGCCGACCGGTACCGCCACGACCGAGTAGCCGTAGCGCGACACCAGCGCCTCGAACGCGGCGATGCCTTCGGCGTCGGTGCGGCCCGTCAGGCCGATGTAGAAGCACTTGCCGACCAGCATCACGTCGCCGCCGTCGAGACGGCCGTCCTGCATCGGCAGCAGGTCGCGATGCGCGGCGAGTGCCGCTTCGATATGCACCGTCTCGCCGCGCCGCGCAGGGGCGCCGGGGCGCGTGATCACCGCGAATTCCGGCGTCACGACCGCGACGTCCTCGACGAAGTGCGAATCGGGGAACGCGTCCAGCGGCGGCAACTCGGTCAGCGCGACGCCGAGCGTGCGCAGCGCGTCGCAATACGCATGAAACTGCGTGAGCGTCTTGTCGTAGTCGGGTGCGCCGAGTGCGGCGGTGGTCAGGCCCGCGCCACACGACGGTGCCGGACGGCGAACGATCGCTTGCGTGAATTGCATCGACTCCTCCATGGTCTGCGCCGCACCCTTGCGGCGCAAGGGCCCGCGGCGTTGTGTCCGGACCATTATCGGAAGCCAAATTGCGCAATTCGCGTCGATTTCGGCAGCGCCGACAGCCGATTGCGTCGAATTGCGCGCGGCACGCAGCGGATTCGGCAGAAGGCCGTCACGCGCCGGGCCCGAACCCCATCTGCGCTCGGCCCAGCACCGTCAGGTCGCCTTCGTCGCCACGCCCGTCGAAATCGACCTCGAAATGATCGGCCGGGAAATCGGGCGGACTCTCGCCGCGCACGAACGCGGACCGCTGACGCCGCAGGTACGCGTCGTTCTTCGCGCAGCCCGGCGCGGCCGCGATGTACATCACGTTGCTGTCGCCGCTGCCGCGGTGCGCATCCTCCACCGCATGCACGACGTCGCCGTGCCAGAACACCGCGTCGCCCGGCGCCATGTGCGGGATCGGCACCAGCGCGTCGAGCAGCAGCGCATGCCATTCGGGCCGGATCGACAGCGCGCGGCCGGGACGCGCGCCGCACAGGTCGTCGTCGGCGACGTCGTCCTGCAGCGCGCGCAGCACGACGTAGGCCATCGCGTTCGCGACCGGGATCAACTGCAGCGTGCCGTCGCCGGGCCCCTGCGGCGTCAGCGCGGTCCAGCCCTGGAACGTGCGGAACATCGAACAGACGGCCGGCGACGGAATCTCTTCCACGTCGGGACGGAACGCGGCGTCGAACGGATCGTAATCGCGCCAGCGACCGGCCAGCACGTGCCGGTAGACCTGCCGGAAGTTCGCCCCGAGCCAGCGCTCGACGGAGCCGCCGTCGACGTGCGGCGACAGCCCGAGCGACGTCGAACCGGGCGGCCGGCGGCGAATCCGGTCCGCATAGGCCGGCACCTGGTCCGGATCGAAATGCATGCGCACGGCATCCGCGCGCCGCCACAGGCGGTTCAGGAACACACGTGCCTGCGTCAGCGCCGGCGACTGGCGCGCGGCCACCTGCGGCTTCGACCAGTAGACGCCGTAGATCTGCGGCTTGCCCGATGCGAGATTGCCGAAATAGCGGTCTTCCGCACGCGCATTCAACCGCTCGGCGAAGCGGTTCGCATCCAGATACGCACCGATCTCGTCGTTCCAGTCGCGCGCCTGATGCGCGTCGAATACGCCGCGGATCACGACCGCGCCGTGCGTGCGGATGGCGGCGATCGCGCGAGGATCGACGGTGCCGCCCGCGATATCCGCGAACGGCACGACCGGGATCACGTCATGGCCGTGCGCGTGCGCGCGGCGGATCGCCTCGACCTGCCGCGCGATGTCGCCCTCCAGTTCGCGAAACGACGCCGCGTAACCGGGCAGGTCGGCGCGCAGCACCCGTTTCGCCGCGCGGATCGCGGCCGGCAGATCGTCAATCGTCAGTTGCATCGTGGTCTCCTCGCTGAAGCGTATCGTGATGTGCTGTCAGCGTACGGCCGGTACGGGGCCGCCATCACCGCTATCCGGTCAACTATCGATACAATTCTGACAACCGCGCGTTACTCCGGACGATGACAGACCACGCAGAGCTTGTTGCCGTCCGGATCGCGAAAATAGGCGCCGTAGTAGTCGCGGTGATAGTCCGGGCGCAGGCCCGGCGGCCCTTCGCAGGTGCCGCCGTGCCGCAGCGCGAGCGCGTGGCAGCGATCGACGAGCGCGCGGGCCGGCGCGACGAACGCGACCGTGTGCCCGTTGCCCGGTTCGGGCGCGCGGCCGTCGAGCGGCCGGCCGAAGAAGAACAGCGGCCGGTCGGCATCGGCCGGCATCCAGCCCGACCAGCCGTCCGGCTCGCGGAATTTCAGGCGCAGCCCGAGTGCCGCGAACAGCGGCGCGTAGAAATCGTAGGCGCGCGTCGTATCGCTGACGCCGACGCAAACGTGTGAAAACATGGCATCGCTCCGTGGTGACGATTGCGTTCTCGATCATGCCACGACGCGCTGCCCGCCCCTACCGGAGGCCGCGATGAAACCGCAGTACGAGCATGTGACGTTCTCGCCAGGCTGTTCGATCCGCGTGTATCACCGCCAGCTCGCGCGCATCCCGTTCGAATGGCATCGCCATCCCGAGTACGAACTGACGCTGACGCTCAACAGCCGCGGCCAGCGCTTCATCGGCGATCACGTCGCGCGCTACGCGGACGACGATCTCGTGCTCGTGCCGCCCAACCTGCCGCATACGTGGTCGTCGAACGCGCGCATCGATCGCGCGGCGCCCGAAGTCGCGCTCGTCGTCTGGTTCGACGGCGACTGGGTGCGGCGGCTGGCAGATTGCTGCCCCGAATACGCGCCGCTGCGCTCGCTGCTGCGTCGCGCGGCGCCCGGCCTGCGTTTCGACGTGGAAGCCGCCCGCGCGATGCGGGCGCGACTGCCGCGGTTGCTCGATCCGTCGCCGCGCGCACGGCTCGCGGCGGCGCTCGACACGCTCGCCGATCTCGCCGAAGCCGGCGGCACGCCGCTCGCCACCGCACACGCGTATGACCGGCCGGACGGCACGGCACCGTCCGCCGACGCGGCCGCGCCCGAAGCCGAACGCCTCGACC
Source organism: Burkholderia sp. Tr-20355 (assembly GCF_017104685.1). Taxonomy (NCBI): domain Bacteria; kingdom Pseudomonadati; phylum Pseudomonadota; class Betaproteobacteria; order Burkholderiales; family Burkholderiaceae; genus Burkholderia; species Burkholderia sp. Tr-20355. The sequence continues at coordinate 22,670 of NZ_JAAGPK010000051.1, forward strand.
GCGTGCTCGATGCGATCGACCGGCGCTTTCACGAACCGCTGCGCATCGACGCGCTCGCCGCCGCCGCGCACATGTCCGAGCGCACGCTGCAGCGCCTGTTCGTCCGGCATCTCGGCGAAAGCGTCGGCCGCTACCTGCAACGGCTGCGACTCGCGCACGCGTGCCGTCATCTCGTCGGCACCGACTGGCCGATCGCGACGGTAGCCGCGCGCTGCGGCATTCCGAACGCCGCGAACTTCAACCGCCAGTTCCTCGCCGCGCGCGGGATGACGCCGGGCGCGTACCGGCAGTTCTTCAAGCAGCACGGCCACGCCCCCGACGACGACGCGCCGGCACTCGATACCCGCCCGCCCTCGCTGGAGCGCCGCGCCCATTCACGGCACAAATGAAAACACCCCGACGGGCGGACCCGTCGGGGTGTCGTGGCGTTGCGATTGCCCGACGCGAGCGGCCTGCCGGCCGTTCGCGCCGCACACGACTTAACGTGCGTCGATCGGCTTCGCTTCGCGCGGCGTGTCGCCGATGAACAGCTGGCGCGGACGGCCGATCTTCTGTTCCGGATCGGCGATCATTTCGTTCCACTGTGCGATCCAGCCGACCGTACGTGCCATCGCGAAGATACACGTGAACATCGACGTCGGGATGCCCAGCGCGCGCTGGACGATGCCCGAGTAGAAGTCGACGTTCGGGTACAGCTTGCGCGACACGAAGTATTCGTCTTCCAGCGCGATCTTCTCGAGCTGCATCGCGAGCTTGAACAGCGGGTCGTCGTGCAGGCCCAGTTCGTTCAGCACTTCGTAGCACGTTTCGCGCATCAGCTTCGCACGCGGATCGTAGTTCTTGTACACGCGGTGGCCGAAGCCCATCAGCTTCACGCCCGAATTCTTGTCCTTCACCTGCTTGATGAATTCGGGGATGTTGTCCGGCGAACCGATCTGCTCGAGCATGTTCAGCGCGGCTTCGTTCGCACCACCGTGCGCCGGGCCCCACAGACATGCGATACCGGCGGCGATACACGCGAACGGGTTCGCACCCGACGAACCGGCGAGGCGGACCGTCGACGTCGACGCGTTCTGCTCGTGGTCGGCGTGCAGGATCAGGATACGGTCGAGCGCGCGGACGAGCACGTCGTTGACCTTGTACTCCTCGCACGGGTTCGAGAACATCATGTGCATGAAGTTCGCGCTATACGACAGCGAGTTCTTCGGATACACGAACGGCTGGCCGATGCTGTACTTGTACGCCATCGCGACGAGCGTCGGCAGCTTCGCGATCATGCGGATCGCCGACACTTCACGGTGACGCGGGTCGTTGATGTCGAGCGAGTCGTGGTAGAACGCGGACAGCGCGCCGACCGCGGCGACCAGGATCGCCATCGGGTGCGCGTCGCGGCGGAAACCACGGAAGAAGAAGTGCATCTGCTCGTGCACCATCGTGTGCTTCGTGACGGTGTCGACGAATTCCTTCTTCTGCGCTGCGTTCGGCAGCTCGCCCTTCAGCAGCAGGTAGCAGCTTTCGAGGAAGTCCGCGTTCTGCGCGAGGTTGTCGATCGGGTAGCCGCGGTACAGCAGCTCGCCCTTGTCGCCGTCGATGTACGTGATCGCCGAATTACAAGCCGCCGTCGACATGAAGCCCGGGTCGTACGTGAACTTGCCGGTCTGGCCGTACAGCTTGCGGATGTCGATTACGTCCGGGCCCATCGTGCCCTTGTAGATCGGCAGTTCGACGCTCGGCGAGTTGTCGCTGAACGATAGCGTGGCTTTAACATCAGACGGAGTCATGGCACATCCTCAATCGAAATAAAGAAACGGGATTCGATAACGGGCACAGCGCGTTACACCTTGGCGTTACACGTTGCGCAGCATCTCCAACAGCCGGTGAATATCCGGGCTGTCTAGGTCGCCCTCTGGTTCCTTGCGCGCGAGGAGCAAGTCCATCAGGTCGTTGTCGCTCAGATCGAGCAGGCGCGACAACGCGCCTACGTCTGCATCGGTGAGGTCATGCTCGTATCTGCCGAAGAAACGCTCGAATACGATATCGTTTTCCAGCAGACCCCGCCGCGCGCGCCAGCGAAGGCGCGCGCGACGGTGCGGGTCGGATTGATGCGAATCGTCGCTCATTGCAACCCGGCCTTAAACCGCGCGGCGGACCATCAGTTCCTTGATCTTGCCGATCGCCTTCGTCGGGTTCAGGCCCTTCGGGCAAACGTCGACGCAGTTCATGATCGTGTGGCAACGGAACAGACGGTACGGGTCTTCCAGGTTGTCGAGACGCTCGCCGGTGGCCGTGTCGCGGCTGTCCGCGATGAAGCGGTAAGCCTGCAGCAGGCCGGCCGGGCCGACGAACTTGTCCGGGTTCCACCAGAAGCTCGGGCACGACGTCGAGCAGCTCGCGCACAGAATGCACTCGTACACGCCGTCGAGCTCGTCGCGTTCTTCCGGCGACTGGAGACGTTCCTTCTCCGGCGGCGGCGCGTCGTTGATCAGGTACGGCTTGATCGAGTGGTACTGGTTGAAGAAGTGCGTCATGTCGACGATCAGGTCGCGCACGACGGGCAGGCCCGGCAGCGGACGCAGCACGATCTTCTGCGGCAGGTCGTTCAGGTTCGTCAGGCACGCGAGACCGTTCTTGCCGTTGATGTTCATCGCGTCCGAACCGCACACGCCTTCGCGGCACGAACGGCGGAACGACAGCGTCTCGTCGACGGCCTTCAGCTTCACCAGTGCGTCGAGCAGCATGCGCTCATGCTGGATCTCGAGCTCGTACGTCTGCATGCGCGGCGCTGCGTCCTTGTCCGGATCGTAGCGGTAGACTTCAAAAATGCGTTTTGCCATTTCGGATTCCTTTGACTCGGCTTAGAACGTGCGCGGCTTCGGCGGCACGGATTCGACCGTCAGCGGCTTCATTTGAACCGGCTTGTAGTCGAGGCGATCGCCTTCGCTGTACCACAGCGTGTGGCGCAGCCAGTTCTCGTCGTCGCGATGTTCGTAGTCGCTGTGTGCGTGCGCGCCACGGCTTTCCTTGCGCGCTTCCGCCGACACCATCGTGGCGCGCGCCACTTCGATCAGGTTCTCCAGCTCGAGCGCTTCGACGCGCGCGGTGTTGAACACCTTCGACTTGTCCTTCAGGTGGATGTTGTCCACGCGCGCCGCCAGGCCGGCCATCTGCTCGACGCCTTCCTTCAGCAGCGCCGACGTGCGGAACACGCCCGCGTGCTTCTGCATCGTCGCGCGGATGTCGTTCGCGACGTCCTGCGTGTATTCGCCCGACGTCGACTTGTCGAGCTTGTTCAGGCGCGCCAGCGAGAATTCGCCTGCATCGGCCGGCAGCGGCTTGTGTTCCTTCTGGTTCTTCACGTGCTCGACGATGTGGTTGCCGGCCGCACGGCCGAACACCACGAGGTCCAGCAGCGAGTTCGTGCCGAGGCGGTTCGCGCCGTGCACGGACACGCACGAGCATTCGCCCACTGCGTAGAAGCCGTTGACCGGTTCCTTGTGATCGCGCGACGTGCCGACGACCTGACCGTGGATGTTGGTCGGGATGCCGCCCATCTGGTAGTGGATCGTCGGGACGACCGGGATCGGTTCCTTGATCGCGTCGACGTTCGCGAACTTCAGCGCGATTTCGCGGATCGACGGCAGACGCTTCATGATCGTCTCGGCGCCGATGTGCGACAGGTCGAGCAGCACGTGATCCTTGTTCGGACCGACGCCGCGACCTTCCTTGATTTCCTGGTCCATCGAACGCGACACGAAGTCACGCGGCGCCAGATCCTTCAGCGTCGGCGCGTAGCGCTCCATGAAACGCTCGCCGTTCGCGTTGCGCAGGATACCGCCTTCGCCGCGCACGCCTTCGGTGATCAGCACGCCCGCGCCGGCCACGCCGGTCGGGTGGAACTGCCAGAACTCCATGTCCTGCAGCGCGATGCCCGAACGCGCGGCCATGCCGAGGCCGTCGCCGGTGTTGATGAACGCGTTGGTCGACGCCGCGAAGATCCGGCCTGCGCCGCCCGTCGCGAACAACGTCGTCTTGCCTTCCATGATGTAGACGTCGCCCGTCTCCATCTCGAGGGCCGTCACGCCGAGCACGTCGCCTTCCGCGTCGCGGATCAGGTCGAGCGCCATCCATTCGACGAAGAACTGCGTCTTCGCTTCGACGTTCTGCTGGTACAGCGTGTGCAGCAGCGCGTGACCGGTACGGTCGGCGGCCGCGCACGCGCGCTGGACCGGCTTCTCGCCGTAGTTCGCGGTGTGGCCGCCGAACGGACGCTGGTAGATCGTGCCGTCCGCGTTGCGGTCGAACGGCATGCCGAAGTGCTCGAGTTCGTACACGACGTTCGGCGCTTCACGGCACATGAATTCGATCGCGTCCTGGTCGCCGAGCCAGTCGGAACCCTTGATCGTGTCGTAGAAGTGGAAGTGCCAGTTGTCTTCGCTCATGTTGCCGAGCGACGCACCGATACCGCCCTGCGCGGCCACCGTGTGCGAGCGCGTCGGGAACACCTTCGACAGCACGCCGACCGACAGGCCCGCGCGCGACAGTTGCAGCGCTGCGCGCAAGCCCGAGCCGCCCGCGCCGACGATCACCACGTCGAACTTGCGGCGCGGCAGGTTAGTTTTGATTGCAGCCATTCTTTACACTCTCCAGAGAATCTGCGCGGCGTAGCCCGCACATGCGAGCAGCCAGACGATGGTCAGCGATTGCAGCAGCAGGCGCACACCGACGGGCTTCACGTAGTCCATCCAGATGTCGCGCACGCCGACCCATGCGTGGTAGAAGAGGGAAAGCAGCATCACGAAGGTCGCGAGCTTCATCCATTGCGCGGCGAAGATCGATGCCCAGCCTTCGTACGAAAAATCGTGCGCGCCGAAGAACAGGACGAGCAGAATGACCGTGTAGACCGCCATGATGGTGGCGGTGATGCGCTGCGCGAGCCAGTCGCGCAGGCCGTAGTGAGCGCCGACGACGAGGCGCTTCGAGCCGATTCGGTTATTGGCTGCCATTTTCTTAGAATGCTCCGAACAGTTTGAGTGCCATGGCGATCGTCAGCGCGATCGAGACGACAAAGACGACGACGGCCGTCCGCTTGCCGCCTTCCTTCGTGACGGCGTCGTGGTTGACGTCCATCAGCAGGTGGCGAATGCCGGCGCAGAAATGGTGGAAGAAGGCCCACGACAGTGCGAGGACGATCAGCTTGACGATGATGTTGGAGAGGAAAGCCTTGAAGACTTCGAAGCTGAGCTCGGACGTGAGGCTCTGGTCGAAGAGGAACAGCAGGAACGGCAGGAACAAGAACAGCAGCGCGCCGCTGACTCGATGGAGAATCGACAATATCGCCGCCAGCGGCATGCGATATTTCATCGTGATATCGCCGAATCCGATGTTCCGGTATTCCGGCCTCGGCTTTCTTACTGCATCAGTCATGCTAGACCCCTACTATGTTGTCACACTAATCCGCGATTTTAGCGCCTTTTTATATCGCGCTGCAGCGAAAGTCTGCTCTGGATAGTTGCGCGAACACGAACAAAGGCGGCCCGAAACGTGCTTCGCGAGCGTGGGAATCGCGAACGCACTCGGCTTGAGCCGAAGCTGCTCAACTCAAGTCATTCTGATAGTAGTACCCGGTTGTGACATACCAGCCGCGACGCACTTCCACCGGCCGGTCCCCGTATGTATAGGACACGCGCTCGACCGACAGCAACGGGAAACCCGCGGGCACATGCAGCAGGTCCGCCACCGACGGCTCCGCCGCGACCGCGCGGATCTTCTCCGTCGCGCGGATCATCCGCGTGCCGAATTCCGTCTCGAACATCGCGTAGAGCGGCCCCTTGTACTCGCTCAGCCGCTCGAACGTGAGCCCGCGGAACATCGCGCCCGGCAGCCAGATCTCGTCGAGCACCGTCACTTCGCCGTCGAACTCCAGCAGCCGGCGCACCTGCACGACCGGGTCGGCCGGCTTCAGGTCGAGCTGCCGCGCGATCTCCGCCGGCGCACGCAGGCGACGGCATTCGAGCAGGCGGCTCACGTGCGGGTGTTCGGCGCCGTCGTCGGCCAGCAGACGCAGGAAGCGGAACTGCGCGCGATCCTCGTTGTGCGTTGCAACAAAAGTACCCTTGCCCTGCCGCCGGACCACGAGGTTTTCGGCGGCCAGCTCGTCGATCGCCTTGCGAACGGTGCCCTGGCTGACCTTGTAGCGGGCCGCGAGCTCCACTTCGCTCGGAATGATCTCGCCCGGCTTCCATTCGCCGGATTCGAGACTTTGCGTGATCAATGACTTAATCTGCTGGTATAACGGGCTGAACGTCGGCGACGGCGACGCCGCGGGCGAAGGTGCGGGATCGCCCGCGCCCGGCTGCCCTGGGCCGCCTGCGCCGGTCTGATTCGCGGTATTCGCCTGGTTCGATGTCATGGCGCGCATTTCATCACAAACCGCACTTTTTCGTCCACTCAATTTCCGCAAAACATCTGTCTTATATAAGACATATGATACCGTTTGACTTTGCGCGTGACGGCTCCTACACTCCCGGTCGAGCAAGGGTTCGCGGGTGCAACAGCGCGTCCCCGGCTACGTGCCACGGCCGTCTCCAGGTTCACCGCGTCTGCCATCGCGAGTCCTCCGCCCTGCTTCAATGCAACGCTACGCACAACGCGCATAGAATGGCGTTTTCGCTCGCGTCCAACGCTTCATCCGTCCTGGAGATTTTCAATGGCTAAGCCCGCAAAGCGCGTTGCCGTCACCGGCGCCGCAGGTCAAATCGCTTACTCCCTGCTGTTCCGCATCGCGAACGGCGACCTGCTCGGCAAGGACCAGCCGGTCATCCTGCAACTGCTCGACCTCCCGCAAGCCCAAGCCGCCGTCAAAGGCGTCGTGATGGAACTCGACGATTGCGCGTTCCCGCTGCTCGCGGGCGTCGTGATCACCGACGATCCGAAGGTCGCATTCAAGGATGCCGACGTCGCGCTGCTCGTCGGTGCACGTCCGCGCTCGAAGGGCATGGAGCGCAAGGACCTGCTGTCGGCGAACGCTGAAATCTTCACGGTTCAGGGCGCCGCGCTGAACGAAGTCGCGAGCCGCGACGTGAAGGTGCTGGTCGTCGGCAACCCGGCGAACACGAACGCCTACATCGCGATGAAGTCGGCGCCGGATCTGCCGAAGAAGAACTTCACGGCCATGCTGCGCCTCGACCACAACCGCGCGCTGTCGCAGCTCGCCGCCAAGTCGGGCAAGCCGGTCGCGTCGATCGAGAAGCTCGCCGTGTGGGGCAACCACTCGCCGACGATGTACCCGGACTTCCGCTTCGCGACCGCCGAAGGCGAATCGCTGCTGAAGCTGATCAACGACGACGTGTGGAACCGCGACACGTTCATCCCGACCGTCGGCAAGCGCGGCGCGGCGATCATCGAAGCGCGCGGCCTGTCGTCGGCGGCGTCGGCGGCCAACGCGGCGATCGACCACGTCCGTGACTGGGTGCTCGGCACGAACGGCAAGTGGGTCACGATGGGCATCCCGTCGGACGGTTCGTACGGCATCCCCGAAGACATCATCTACGGTGTGCCGGTCGTCTGCGAAAACGGCGAGTACAAGCGCGTCGAAGGCCTGGAAATCGACGCGTTCTCGCGCGAGAAGATGGACGGCACGCTGGCCGAGCTGCTCGAAGAGCGCGACGGCGTCGCCCACCTGCTGAAGAACTAAGCATCACGCGCCGGTGCCGGGCGGCCCTCGGGCCACCCGGTTTCGACCCGGGCCGGCCAGCCGCCGGCCCGGCCGAACGATCCGATCCGCGCACGTTTTGCCGCCCCGCGCCCACGGCGCACCGGCCCAGAACCTGCCCGAATCCGATTTTCTCCACGCTGACACGCTCCCCTGACGTCGAACAGATGGCCGCGCTCACTCCTGCACAAGTGCTGTACGACGGGGCGTCCCCGCCCGCGATCCTGCCCTGCTGCGATCATTACGCGGGCAGCGAAAAGCTGATGCGCAAGTCGCTCGCGCTGCAGGCCGAGCTGGGTCCCGTATTCGACATCACGCTCGACTGCGAGGACGGCGCCGCCGTCGGCCAGGAAGCCGCGCATGCGGCGCTCGTCGCCGACCTGCTCGGCAGCGACGAGAACCGCTTCGGCCGCGTCGGCGTCCGGATCCACGACTTTTCCCACCCGCACTGGCGCGACGACGTCCGCATCGTGCTGCGCGCCGCGCGTGCACCGGCCTACATCACGCTCCCGAAGATCGCGGCCGCGGCCGATGCCGCGGAAATGTCCGCGTTCATCGAAGGAACGCGCCGCGAGCTCGGCATCGCGCAGCCGATCCCGGTGGACGTGCTGGTCGAGACGCACGGCGCGCTGGCGCAGGCGGCCGCGCTCGCCGCGCTGCCGACGGTCGGCACGCTGAGCTTCGGGCTGATGGACTTCGTCTCCGCGCACCATGGCGCGATTCCCGATTCCGCGATGCGCTCGCCCGGCCAGTTCGACCATCCGCTCGTGCGCCGCGCGAAGCTGGACATCGCCGCGGCCTGCCACGCGCACGGCAAGACGCCGTCGCACAACGTGACGACCGAGGTGCGCGACATGGGCGTCGTGGCCGGCGATGCGCGCCGCGCGCGCGACGAATTCGCGTTCACGCGGATGTGGAGCATCCACCCCGCGCAGATCCGCCCGATCGTCGACGCGTTCGCGCCGCGCACCGACGAGGTCGCGCTGGCCGCCGAGATCCTGCTGGCCGCGCAGGCGGCCGACTGGGGCCCGACGCGCCACGGTGATACGCTGCACGATCGCGCGAGTTATCGCTATTACTGGTCGGTGCTGCGCCGTGCGCGCGCCACCGGCCAGCCCGTTCCGGCCGAGGCCGCGCCGCTGTTCGGCCCGGCCGCCGCGGGCGCCGCGCCTTGAGCGCGCGCCGCCGGCCGAACCACGCGTTTCATGCATTCGCCGGGACGCAAGCCGGACAGAGGTTTGCGAAACGACAAAAAACGTAACGGAGCCCGAAAACCTGATATCTGCGCGGCCAAATAGGTGAAAATAGCGGCCGCTGCGCGCTTTCGGGGCGCGTGCAGTTTCAAACCGGCCGGCGGTTTCGATTGCCGGCCCTTGTCAACTGATTATCGAAAGGTTCTGACTCCATGAAGAAACTCCTGATCGCTACCGCCATCGGCGCCTTGTCCGCCACGATGCTGGTGTCGGCTCCGAGCGCGTTTGCCCAGGGTACGGCCACCACGACCGCGAAAAAAGCCACGGCCAAGCGCCCGGCACCGGCCAAGCGCATCATCCCGCGCAGCAAGAAGGCGCAGGCGCGCGCAGCGGCCAAGGTCGATCCGGTACCGGACGGCGCGGTCAAGTGGTCCTGTAAGGAAGGCCTGTCGTTCGATCTCGCCGGCGACATGAAGCGCGACCAGGTCGTCACGGTTCACTGGGCGAAGAAGAACTACAAGCTGCCGCGTCAAGCCACGACGACGGGCGCCGACACGTTCTACGATCCGGCAGCAGGCTTCAAGCTGGTCGTGATCCCGACCAAGGCGATGCTGTTCTCCGACGCCAACGGCGGCGAGCGCCTCGCGGACGAGTGCGTGACGCCGGAAATGGCGCAAGGCACGCCGGCACCGACGCAGTCGAACGAACTGAAGCCGGCAACGAACTAAGCGCGTTCCCCTCGGCCCCTCGATGTCCGCCCCGGTCTCCAACGTCCGCCCTGCTCCGGATACGGTACTCGTCGATATCGTCGACTACGTGCTGAACACCGGCATCGACAGCGCGCTCGCGCTGGAGACGGCGCGTCATTGCCTGATCGACACGCTCGGATGCGGACTCGAGGCGCTGTCCTACCCTGCCTGCACCAAGCTGCTCGGCCCCGTCGTGCCCGGCACGATCGTGCCGAACGGCGCGAAGGTGCCCGGCACGTCCTTCCAGCTCGATCCCGTCCAGGCCGCATTCGACATCGGCGCGATGATCCGCTGGCTGGACTTCAACGACACCTGGCTCGCCGCCGAATGGGGCCATCCGTCCGACAACCTCGGCGGCATCCTGGCGACGGCCGACTGGCTTTCCCGCACGGCCGTCGCGGCCGGCCGGAAGCCGCTCCCGATGCGCGACGTGCTGGTCGCGATGATCCAGGCCCACGAGATCCAGGGCTGCCTCGCCCTCGAGAATTCGTTCAACGCGGTCGGGCTCGACCACGTGCTGCTCGTGAAGGTCGCGTCCACGGCCGTCGTCGGCCGGCTGCTCGGGCTCACGCGCGACGAGCTGATCAACGCGGTGTCCAACGCGTTCGTCGACGGCCACGCGCTGCGGACCTACCGCCACGCGCCGAACACCGGTTCGCGCAAGTCGTGGGCGGCCGGCGACGCCACGTCCCGCGCGGTGCGCCTCGCGCTGATCGCGAAAACGGGTGAAATGGGCTACCCGTCGGCGCTCACCGCGCAAACCTGGGGCTTCTACGACGTGCTGTTCGGCGGCAGGCCGTTCCGCTTCCAGCGTCCGTACGGCACGTACGTGATGGAAAACGTGCTGTTCAAGATCGCGTTCCCCGCCGAATTCCATGCGCAGACGGCCGCCGAGGCCGCGCTGCAGTTGCATGCGCGGCTCGCCGCGGCGGGCCGCACGACCGACGACATCGGCAGGATCACGATCCGCACGCATGCGGCCGCGATCCGCATCATCGACAAGCAGGGCCCGCTCGCCAACCCGGCCGACCGCGACCACTGCATCCAGTACATGGTCGCCGTGCCGCTGCTGTTCGGCCGGCTGACCGCCGCCGACTATGAAGATTCGGCCGCGGCGGACCCGCGCATCGACGCGCTGCGCGCGAAGACCGTGTGCGTCGAGGATCCGCAGTTCACGAAGGATTATCACGATCCGGACAAGCGATCGATCGCGAATGCGCTGACGATCGAATTCACGGACGGATCGAAGCTTGCCGAAGTGGCGGTGGAATACCCGCTCGGCCATCGGCGGCGCCGCACGGACGGCATCCCGCTCCTGGTCGACAAGTTCAGGACCAACCTCGCCCGCCGTTTCCCAGCCAAGCAGCAACAAGCGATTCTCGACGTGTCGCTGGACCAGGCAAAGCTCGAAGCGATGCCGGTCGATCAGTACGTCGATCTGTATGTGATTTAGCCGTCATCTACAGGACACGTAGTTTCCTAGCCTTAAACCCAGGAAAATCACCATGGCCCACAATCTCCACAAGACCCTCAAGGAATTCGACAGCGGTTCCGGCAAAGGCAAGTTCTACTCGCTGCCGCAACTCGGCAAGGAGCTGAAGACGAAGATCGAACGCCTGCCGGTGTCGATCCGTATCGTGCTCGAGTCCGTGCTGCGCAACTACGACGGCAAGAAAATCACCGAAGAGCACATCGAGCAGCTCGCGAACTGGAAGCCGACCGCGAAGCGCGTCGACGAGATTCCGTTCGTCGTGTCGCGCGTCGTGCTGCAGGACTTCACGGGCGTGCCGCTGCTCGCCGACATCGCGGCCATGCGCGGCGTCGCCGAGCGTACGGGCAAGAACCCGAAGAAGATCGAGCCGCTGGTCCCGGTCGATCTCGTCGTCGACCACTCGGTCCAGATCGACTACTTCCGCCAGAAGGACGCGCTCGACCTGAACATGAAACTGGAATTCCAGCGCAACAACGAGCGCTACCAGTTCATGAAGTGGGGCATGCAGGCATTCGACACGTTCAAGGTCGTGCCGCCGGGCGTGGGCATCGTCCACCAGGTGAACCTCGAATACCTCGCGCGCGGCGTCCACAAGAAGACGGACGGCGGCGACACCGTGTATTACCCGGACACGCTCGTCGGCACCGACAGCCACACGACGATGATCAACGGCATCGGCGTGGTCGGCTGGGGCGTGGGCGGCATCGAGGCGGAAGCCGGCATGCTCGGCCAGCCGGTGTACTTCCTGACGCCGGACGTCGTCGGCGTCGAGCTGAAGGGCCGGCTGCGCGAAGGCGTGACGGCCACCGACCTGGTGCTGACGATCACCGAAATGCTGCGCAAGGAGAAGGTCGTCGGCAAGTTCGTCGAGTTCTTCGGCGAAGGCACGAAGTCGCTGTCGCTGCCGGACCGCGCGACGATCGGCAACATGGCGCCGGAATACGGCGCGACGATGGGCTTCTTCCCGGTCGACGAAAAGACGATCGACTACTTCGAAGGCACGGGCCGCACGAAGGCCGAAATCGCCGCGTTCGAAAACTACTTCAAGGCGCAGAAGCTGTTCGGCATCCCGAAGGCCGGCGACATCGACTACACGAAGGTCGTGACGCTGGATCTGGCGACGGTCGCCCCGTCGCTGGCCGGCCCGAAGCGCCCGCAGGACCGCATCGAGATCGGCAACGTCAAGTCGACGTTCACCGACCTGTTCTCGAAGCCGGTCGCGGAAAACGGCTTCGCGAAGAAGGCGGACGACCTGGGCACGCAATACACGACGAGCAACGGCGTCGACGTGAAGAACGGCGACGTGCTGATCGCCGCGATCACGTCGTGCACGAACACGTCGAACCCGAGCGTCCTGCTGGCCGCCGGCCTGCTCGCGAAGAAGGCCGTCGAAGCCGGCCTCACGGTCGATCCGAAGATCAAGACGTCGCTCGCGCCGGGATCGCGCATCGTCACCGAGTACCTGACGAAGACGGGCCTGCTGCCCTACCTGTCGAAGCTCGGCTTCGAAGTCGCGGCCTACGGCTGCACGACCTGTATCGGCAACGCGGGTGACCTGACGCCGGAACTGAACGAAGCGATCACGAAGAACGACATCGTCGCGGCAGCCGTGCTGTCGGGCAACCGTAACTTCGAAGCGCGCATCCACCCGAACATCCGCGCGAACTTCCTCGCGTCGCCGCCGCTGGTCGTCGCGTACGCGATCGCCGGCAACATCACGCGCGACCTGATGACGGAACCGGTCGGCAAGGGCAAGGGCGGCCGCGACATCTATCTCGGCGACATCTGGCCGACGAGCGAGGAAATCCACGCGCTGCTCAAGTTCGCGCTCGACCCGAAGAAGTTCGAGGACAACTACTCGAAGCTGACCAAGAAGGGCGACCTCTGGAGCAAGATCGAGGGCGAATCGGGCCAAGTCTACGACTGGCCGAAGTCGACGTACATCGCCGAGCCGCCGTTCTTCGGCAACGACTTCTCGATGGAGCCGGCCGCGTCGATCCCGACGGTCAAGGGCGCGCGCGCGCTGGGCATCTTCGGTGACTCGGTCACGACCGACCACATCAGCCCGGCAGGCTCGATCAAGGAAGACTCGCCGGCAGGCAAGTGGCTGAAGGAAAACGGCGTGCAGAAGGCCGACTTCAACAGCTACGGCTCGCGCCGCGGCAACCACGACGTGATGATGCGCGGCACGTTCGCGAACGTCCGGATCAAGAACCTGATGATTCCGGCGAAGGCGGACGGCACGCGCGTCGAAGGCGGCCTGACGATCCACCAGCCGAGCGGCGAACAGCAGTCGATCTACGACGCGGCGATGCAGTACGTCGCCGCCGGCACGCCGACCGTCGTGTTCGCGGGCGAAGAGTACGGCACGGGCTCGTCGCGCGACTGGGCCGCGAAGGGCACGCAACTGCTCGGCGTGAAGGCCGTGATCGCACGCAGCTTCGAGCGGATCCACCGCTCGAACCTGGTCGGCATGGGCGTGCTGCCGCTGCAGTTCAAGGGCGCGGACAGCGTCCAGTCGCTCGGCATCACCGGTGAAGAGACGTACGACATCGAAGGCCTCGGCGACGACTTCAAGCCGCAGCAGGACGTCACGCTCGTGATCCACCGCAAGAACGGCGAAACGCAGCGCGTGCCGGTGCTGCTGCGCATCGATACGCCGATCGAAGTCGACTACTACAAGCACGGCGGGATCCTGCCGTTCGTGCTGCGCTCGCTGCTCGCCGCGTAAGCGCCCTGCCTTTGCAGGTGCCGCAGCCGCCTCGCGGCGGTTGCGGCCGATTTGGATGCCCGACCTCGTGTCGGGCTTTTTTTGCCTGCGCGCTGCGCCGCCCTACGCCGCCTTGCTGCCGCGCGCCTTCGCCGCCGCGCCCCGCGCGTTCTTCTTCAGATGCGCGCGGTTGTATTCGATCGCCGCGCGCACGAGGTTCTTCAGCGCCCGCTGGTCGACCCGATCGCCTTCGAACAGATCGATCGCGCGTCGCGCATTGCCGTCGAGGCCGTCGTTGAACAGCTTGTCGGGATCGGGGAGCTGCGCGCCGTGCATGAAGGTCAGCTTCACCTTGCCCTTGTGCGCGTTCGCAACCGCGATCATCCCGTCGCATGACCAGACGGGGCTGCCCATCCACTTCCATTCCTCGACGATGCCCGCTTGCGCAGCGAGGATCGTCTGGCGCAGGTCGGCGAACGTCTTGCCGCGCCAGTCGGTGATACCGGCGATCAGCGCATCGATGCGCGCCGACGGTGTGAGGTCCGCGGTACTCATGCGCGGACCTCCGTGCCTTCGTCGGGGCCCGCCAGCACCTGCTCGAGCGACGCGAAGAACCGGACCCAGCCATGCTGCGCGCCACGGTACGCCTGCTCCTGATCCGTGCGGAACCCGACCTGCTCCATGCGCAGGTGCGTGCCGGCCGGCGTCGGCGTGAGCGTCCACGTGACGACGCTTTCGAGGCCATGCGCGGCCCACGTATAGGACAGCGTGCGCGGCGGCTCGATCGTCAGGACCGTGCAGTCGACCGAGCCCCAGTCCGCCCGGAAGCTGAATGCGCGCCCCGCGACGGGCTCGAAGTCGCTCTTCATCAGCCACGCCTCGATCAGGTGCGGTTGCGTCAGCGCACGCCAGATCTTCTCCGGCGGATGAGGCAGTTCGCGGTCGACGACGACGGCGCGCGTTTCGGTAGTGGCTTGGTTCATTACTGATCCATCCTTTTGAGCAGATCTTCGAGGGCGTCGAACCGGCTCTGCCAGAAACCTGCCATCTGGCTCGTCCAGTCGATCAGCGGGGCCAGCGCCTGCGGCTGCGCGCTGTAGTGCGTCTGCCGGCCTTCGTGACGGTCGTTCACGAGCCCGGCCTGCTTCAGTACACCGAGGTGCTTCGACACGGCCGGCTGCGAGACGCCCGCATGGGCCGTCAGCGCGGCAACCGTCAGCTCGCCCTCCTCGCACAGCCGCTCGAAAAGCGCGCGGCGCGTCGGATCGGCAAGCGTCCTGAAAAGCATGTCGTGAGCGTTCTGCATGTCGTTCCAAAATCCATAACCCGTTGGTTATGGATTGAAGGATATCCGCGGATTGCAGCGCGTCAAGGCGGGATTTCGCGAGCTGTGTCGTTCGATCCTGCCGGTGCGGGCGGCCTGCCGCACCGGCTCGCGCCCGCCGCCAAATTCGAATAACCCCTCTAATCCACGATTGCGACACGCGATCCGAAAGGCGCCTGCAAGACTGCCCGACAGGCTGTTCCACAGTTCGAGAAACGTTCGCGCATGGCCCGCCCCGTTCGTGTGCATCCGCGCATCGGTTCCTGACAAGCCGCTTCCATTGACCACATAGTGCGACTCGGCGCGCAGCGACGGACACGCAAACGACATGCATGCACGCGCCCGTCCACTCCGCGATCGCGCATGTTCCGAAGCGACGACGAACGACTCGTGCGTGCGAACGTCGCCCGTTGCCAGGCCATCGTGCGGCGAACCGGTTCCGTTCGCCGAGCCGGCCATCGGCCGCGCGCACGAGGCGGCGCGCGCGTGCGGCCGCCCCGATGTCAGAACTGACAGCTGTGGAAAATGGCAGCTACCCGAACGACACCGACGCCCTACGCTCGTCACCGCTCGCGGCCCCACAAGGGCCGGGGGTTCCAGTAACGTCGCTTCTCCTAAAAAGGACTCCCGATGAAAAGGAACACCTGGTTTGCCCTTCCCCTTCCGTCGCCCCGCCGCCTCGCGTGCGTGGCGCCGTTCGTGTTCGCCGCCGCCGCGGCGCACGCGACGACGGATTGGGTCGATACTCATACCAAGGCCTTTCTGACCGGCCCGCAGTTGATGGCCCGCAGTGCGGCGCCGTCGCTCGAACTGGCAGCCGGTGAAACGACCAACGTCGTCGTCAGCCTGAAGCTGCGCAATGCCGCGCAGCTCAAGCAACTGGCGCGCGACGTGAACCGGCCCGGCAGCGCGCATTACCGCCAGTACCTGACCCACGAGCAGTTCCTCGCCAACTACGCGCCGACCGATGCACAGGTGAAGTCGGTGGTCGACTATCTGCACAAGAGCGGCTTCGTGAACGTCGAGGTTGCGCCGAACCGCCTGCTGGTCTCCGCCAGCGGCACGGCCGCCACGGTGAAGACGGCGTTCAACACGTCGCTCGTGCACTTCGAGTATGCCGGCCGCTCGGGCTTCGCCAATGCGTCGACCGCGCAAGTGCCGCGGGCGCTCGGCGACATCGTCGGTTCGGTGCTCGGGCTGCAGAGCGTCGCGCGGGCGCGGCCGATGCTGCGCATCGGCAACGTCGCGAAGCCGCAGGCGCTCGCGGCCGGCACGGCGACGGGCCACTATCCGAAGGAATTCCCCGGCCTCTACAACGCCACCGGCGTGCCGACCGCGGCCGGCGTGACCGTCGGCATCATCACGATCGGCGGCGTGTCGCAGACGCTGCAGGACCTGAAGCAGTTCACGTCGAGCAACGGCTACGGCACGGTATCGACGCAGACCGTCAAGACCAACGGCTCCGGCGGCAGCTACACCGACGACCAGGACGGCCAGGGCGAATGGGACCTCGACAGCCAGTCGATCGTCGGCTCGGCCGGCGGCCAGGTCGGCAAGCTCGTGTTCTACATGGCAGACCTCAACGCCTCGGGCAACACGGGCCTCACGCAGGCGTTCAACCGCGCGGTATCGGACAACACCGCGAAGGTGATCAACGTGTCGCTGGGCTGGTGCGAAACCGATGCGAACGCGGACGGCACGATCGACGCCGAAGAGCAGATCTTCACGACGGCAGCCGCCCAGGGTCAGACGTTCTCGGTATCGTCGGGCGACGAAGGCGTGTACGAGTGCAACAACCGCGGCTATCCGGACGGCGCGAACTACACGGTGTCGTGGCCGGCTGCGTCGCCGCACGTGCTCGCGATCGGCGGCACGACGCTCTACACGACGTCGGCAGGCGCGTTCTCGAACGAGACCGTGTGGAACGAAGGGCTCGACGGCAACGGCAAGCTGTGGGCGACCGGCGGCGGCGTCAGCACGATCCTGCCCGCACCGTCGTGGCAGTCGGGCAGCAACCGCCAGTTGCCGGACGTCTCGTTCGACGCCGCGCAGAGCACCGGCGCGTACATCTACAACTACGGCCAGTTGCAGCAGATCGGCGGCACGAGCCTCGCCGCGCCGATCTTCACGGGCTTCTGGGCGCGCCTGCTCGCGGCGAACGGCACGGGCCTGGGCTTCCCGGCCGGCAACTTCTACGCGGACATCCCGTCGCACCCGTCGCTCGTGCGTTATGACGTCGTGTCGGGCAACAACGGCTATCAGGGGTATGGCTATACCGCCGGCACCGGGTGGGATCTGACCACCGGCTTCGGCAGCCTGAACATCGCGAACCTCAACCAGCTGATCAAGTCGGGCGGGTTCTGAGCGATGCATGAAGGCCGGTGCGCGGCGGCGTTTGCCGCGCGCCGGCTCGTTACTGTCCCGTACGCTGTTCCGCCGGCTGCGCCGGCACGCGTTCCGGCGCGGCCGGCACTCCCGCGCGATGCGACGGCGCAAACAACCGCAGCCCGCTCGCGACACTCGCCGCGCCGGCGAACCCCGCGCCGAGCATCAACGCCAGCGTCGGCCCGTGACGCCCCGCGATCCCGAACGACAGCGCCACCAGCGCCGCGCCCGTTGCCTGCCCGATCAGCCGCGCCGTCGCGATGATCCCGCTCGCGCCGCCGCTGCGCTCGGGCGGCGCGCTCGACATCAGCGCCTTCAGGTTCGGCGACTGGAAGAAGCCGAAGCCCGCGCCGCACAGCATCATCCGCCAGCCGATGTCGACGACGCTCGGCGACATCGGCAGCGCGGCGAGCGACACCATGCCCGCGCTCAGCAACGCGAGCCCGATCGCGCCGAGCAGGCCGGGCGGATAACGATCCGACAACCGGCCCGCGATCGGCGCGGCGAACGCGACGATCGCCGACCACGGCGTCATCAGGAAACCCGTCTCGACCGCGCTGCGATGCAGGACGGTTTCGAAATAGAACGGCAGCGACACGAATGCCAGCCCCTGCGCCGCGAACGCACACACGGCCGTCAGGGCGGACAGCGTGAACACGGGCCGGCGAAACAGGTCGACCGGCAGCATCGGCGCCGGGTGCCCGGCCTGGCGGCGGATCAGCAGCCAGCCGAACGCGAGCGCAACCGCGGCCGACGCGAACACGATCGAAAGCGGCCCGCGCTGCGCGAATTCGCCGAGCGCGAAGATCAGCGACGCGAACGTGATCACGTTGAACAATGCGGCGACCGGATCGAACGCATGCTTGCCGCGCGCCGTCTGCGGCAGCGACGGAACCGCCACGGCGAGCGCAATCACGCCGAGCGGCACGTTCACCGCGAACAGCCACGGCCACGCGGCGACCGACAGGATCAGCGACGCGATCGTCGGCCCCACCGCGAACGACACGCCGACGACGAGCGCGTTGAAGCCGACGCCGCGTCCGAGCCGATGCGCGGGAAACAGGCCGCGGATCAGCGCGACGTTGACGCTCATGATCGCGCTCGCGCCAAAGCCCTGCACGATCCGCGCGGCCGTCAGCATCGGCAGCGTCGACGCGAGCGAACAGCCGAGCGAGGCGAGCGTGAACACCGCGAGCCCGGCGATGTACACGCGCTTGTGGCCGACGATGTCGCCGAGCGACGCGAACGGCAGCAGCGTCGCGACCATCGCGAGCTGGTACGCGTTGATGATCCATACGGAAGCGGCCGGCGACGCCTGCAGGTCGGCGGCGATCGCGGGCAGCGCGGTGTTCGCGATCGCGGTGTCGAGCGTCGCGAGCGCGACGGCCAGCAGCACCGCGGACATCGCGCGCCAGTTGACGGCCGGCTCATGGGCGCCGGCGGGGGAAGCGAATTCGGACAAGATGAGGCTCGGCTGACGAGCGACGCACGGCGTCGCGGATTGAGCGGCGCGGCAACCAACGCGTGCTCCGTGCGCAGCAAACGGAACGCGCGGCACCGCGAACCGTATTGTTGCAGAGCCGCATCGAACGTGCAGGCAACCGCTTCGTCAGTCAGTCAAACGAAAGCTTCGGCGCACCAGGCCGGCTACGTGAGCCTCGTCGGGCACGCAACGCGCGGCGGCGCGCCGGCCGTTGCGTGCGGGCATCGTTACGACACCGCGCGCCGTGCATTGCGCCCGCGCAGCCATTCGAGCGCCAGCAGCAGGCTCGTCGAAAAGATGATCAGGATCGTTGCGAGCGCAGCGATCGTCGGGCTGATGTTCTCGCGGATACCGGTGAACATCTGGCGCGGCAGCGTGGTCTGGTCCGCGCCTGCGAGGAACAGCGTGACGACCACTTCGTCGAACGACGTCGCGAACGCGAACAGCGCGCCCGACATCACGCCCGGCGCGATCACCGGCAGCGTCACGCGGAAGAAGGTCGACACCGGATTCGCGCCGAGCGACAGGCTCGCGCGCACCAGGTTCTGGTTGAAGCCCTGCAGCGTCGCGGCGACCGTCGTCACGACGAACGGCACGCCGAGCGCCGCATGCGCGGCGATCAGGCCGGTGTACGTGTTCGCCAGCCCGAGCGGCGCGAAGAACAGGTACATGCCGACGCCGACGACGACCACCGGCACGATCATCGGCGACAGCAGCACGGCCATCAGCAATCCCTTGCCGCGGAAATCGGCCTTCGTGAGACCGATCGCCGCGAGCGTGCCGAGCACGGTCGCGACGACGGTGGCCGACGGCGCGACGATGAAGCTGTTCTTCGCGGCCATCCGCCACTCGTCCGATGCGATCAGGTTCTCGTACCAGCGTGTCGAGAAACCCGGAATCGGATAGACGAGGAACGTGCTCGACGAAAACGACAGCGGCACAATCGCGAGCACCGGCAGGATCAGGTACAGCAGCGTCAGCACGACGAGCACGCGCAGCGCGACGTACCACGCGCGCTCGACGAACGACATGTGCGGCGCGAACAGCGGCCTGGCGAGTTTCATGGTCCGAATCCCCTTCCCGTTTCGTAGTGCGCGGCGCTCAGCCGAGGCTCACGTTCGTGCGCGTGAAGCGCCCGTACACGGCGTACAGCACGAGTGTCGCCGCGAGCAGCAGGCCGCCGAGCGCGCACGCCATGCCCCAGTTGATCGTCACGTTCGTGAAGTACGCGACGTAGTAGCTGACCATCTGGTCGTTCGGCCCGCCGAGCAGCGCGGGCGTGATGTAGTAGCCGATCGCGAGGATGAACACGAGCAGCGCGCCCGCGCCGACGCCCGGATAGGTCTGCGGCACGTACACGCGCCAGAACGCGGCGAACGGATGGCTGCCGAGCGATACGGCCGCGCGCTGGTAAGTGGGCGGGATCGACTTCATCACGCTGTACAGCGGCAGGATCATGAACGGCAGCAGGATGTGCGTCATCGAGATGTACACGCCGACGCGGTTGAACAGCAGCGTCAGCGGGTGCGAGATCAGCCCGCTGCCGATCAGCGCCTTGTTGATGAGCCCTTCGCTCTGCAGCAGCACGATCCACGCGGCGACGCGCACGAGCACCGAGGTCCAGAATGGAATCAGCACGAGGATCATCACGAGGTTCGCGCGCCGCTCCGACAGCGTCGAGATCCAGTACGCGAGCGGATAGCCGAGCAGCAGCGCGAACAGCGTGACGGCGATGCCGATCACGAACGTACGGCCGAAGATCGCGAGATAGATCGACTGGTCGGGATCGGCCTGCACGACGTGGCCGAAGCCGTCCTGCTTGTGGTCGAGCGCGGCGAGCAGGTAGAACGGCGACACCTGGCTGCCGTTCTTCGCGATCGCCTGCCAGTATGCGACGTCGCCCCAGCGCGAATCGAGGTCGACGAATTTCTCGCGGGTCTGCGCGGGCGTCAGCGCCGCGCCGTTGTCGCCCTTCAGCGGCATCGCGCGCGCCGTCTTCGCGACGAGCGAGCGATAGCCGGGAATCTCGGTGTTCAGGCGCCGCGCGAGCGCACCCATCGCCTCGCTGTCGGCCACCTTCGTCATGTCGGCCGCGAGCGCGACATACGCGGCGTCGGCCGGCGGTACCTTGCGGTCCCAGCCCGACAGCGCGGCGACCGTATTCGGCAACGCGGTCGCGATCTCCGGGTTCTGCACCGCGCGCGTGAGCAGCGTGCCGATCGGCACGACGAAGATCAGCAGCAGGAAAATCGCGAGCGGCGCGACCAGCAACAGCGCCATCGTGCGCTTGCGGGCCTCGGCGGCCTTCAGCTCGCGCTTGAGCGCGGCGGTCGACGGCGAGGAAGGCGCGATCGTCATCGTATTCAACGGTTCTCTCCGGCCGGGCACGTTCCGGCGGAATGCCGCGCGACACGATCGACGCGTCGCGCGGCCGGTTGCATCAGGACACCTTTCAGGAAGCCTGACCGGTTACTTCGTCGCCCATGCCGCGAAGCGCTGCTCGAGTTCGTCGCTGTGGTCGGTCCAGAAACCGATGTCTTCCAGCACCGCGTTCTTGCCGTTGGCCGGCGAGTTCGGCAGGTTCGCGAGCGTCTTCGCGTCGAGCGACTTGATCGCCGCGACGTTCGCCGGGCCGTACGCGATGTGCTGCGCATAGGCCTGCTGCGGCTTCGGCGTCAGCGAGTACGCGATGTACTGCTCGGCGAGCGCCTTGTTCGGCGAGCCCTTCGGAATCGCCCAGTAGTCGAGGTCGTAGATGCTGCCGTTCCACACGACCTTCAGGTTCTTGCCTTCCTTCTGCGCGGCATCGATGCGGCCGTTGTACGCGGTCGACATCACGACGTCGCCGGCGACGAGGAACTGCGGCGGCTGCGCGCCGGCTTCCCACCACTGGATGTACGGCTTCAGCTCGTCGAGCTTCTTGAACGCGCGGTCCTGGCCGGCCTTCGTGCCGAGCACCTTGTACACGTCCTTCGTCGCGACGCCGTCGGCCATCAGCGCGAATTCGAGGTTGTAGCGGGCGCCCTTGCGCATCCCGCGCTTGCCGGGGAATTTCTTCACGTTCCAGAAATCGGCCCAGCCGGTCGGCGCCGACTTCAGCTTGTCCGCGTTGTACGACAGCGCGGTCGACCACACGAAGAAACCGACGCCGCACACCTGCGGCGCTTCCGGAATCAGGTCGGATTTCTTCGCGATCTTCGACCAGTCGAGCTTCTCGTACAGGCCTTCGTCGCAGCCGCGGTTCAGGTCGCCCGATTCGACTTCGACCACGTCCCAGTTGACGTGCTTCGCCTCGACCATCGCCTTCACCTTCGCCTGCTCGCCGTTGTACTCGACGGCCGTGACCTTGTTGCCGGTCGCCTTCTCGAACGGCTGGTTGAACGCGACTTTCTGCGCGTCGCCGTTCGCGCCGCCGAAGTTGACGACCGTGAGTTCCGCAGCCGATGCCGATGCACCGACCGCGATCAGTGCCAGCGCGAGTGCCGTGCGGCGTGCAGTAAAGCTTGCTCGTTTCATGATGGTTCCTCTCCTCTCGTGGTGGAAATGGGCTTTGTTGTTGACGACGTGCTGCGGAAAAGCGGGGAAACCGGGATCACGCGAACACGCGCAGGTGTTCGGGCGAGAACGCGAGCGAGACCGGCGCGCCGGGCGAGAACGCGTCGAGCGCGCCCGTGCCCAGCGGCACCTTCACGAAGCATTCGTCCTGGCCCGGCAGCGCACAACGCATGCGCACGTGATCGCCGAAATAGATGAGGCTGCGCGCTTCGCCGCTCAGGCGGTTCGCGGCGGCGCCGTTGGCGTGGCCGCTGGCCGCGAGGCTCATGCGTTCGGGGCGGATGCACGCGACGGCCGACGCGCCCTCGGCGGCTTCGCCGATATGGCGGCCGACGAGCTTCGTGCCGTCGTCGAGCCGGAATTCGCAGAATTCGCCGTCGACGCGTGCGATGGTGCCGCGCAGCCGGTTGCTGTCGCCGATGAAGTTCGCGACGAATTCGTTGCACGGCGATTCGTACAGGCGGTCCACGGTGTCGAGCTGCTGCACGATGCCCTTGTCGAACACGGCGACGCGGTCGGACATCGTCAGCGCCTCGCCCTGGTCGTGCGTCACGTACACGAAGGTCACGCCGAGCTTTTCGTGCAGCGCCTTCAGTTCGTACTGCATGTGTTCGCGCAGCTGCTTGTCGAGCGCGCCGAGCGGCTCGTCCATCAGCACCAGCTTCGGCTCGAACACGAGCGCGCGCGCCAGCGCAATGCGCTGCTGCTGGCCGCCCGACAACTGCGCCGGATAGCGTTTCGCGAAGCGCTCCATCTGCACCATCTTCAGCGCGTGCGCGACGCGCTCCGCGCGTTCGCCGGCCGGCAGCTTGCGCACGGTCAGCGGATACGCGACGTTCTGCTCGACCGTCAGGTGCGGGAACAGCGCGTAGTTCTGGAACACCATGCCGATGTTGCGCTTGTGCGGCGGCACGTTGTTCAGCAACTCGCCGTCGAGGCGGATCTCGCCGCCGGTCGGGAATTCGAAGCCGGCCAGCATCATCAGGCAGGTGGTCTTGCCCGAACCCGACGGCCCGAGCAGCGTCAGGAATTCCCCCCGGTGGATGTCGAGGTCGAGCGATTTGACGACCAGCGTTTCCCCGTCGTAGGTCTTCCGCACGCCGCGAAAGCTGACGATCACATCATCGGACTTCATCGTGGCTGTCCCCTTGCTTCGCGACAAATGATTTTGAGATGCGAGCCACTATACGGTGCGCACGGTTCTATACTAGGGAACCATTTCAATATTCCAAGTAGGACCACTTTGGATACCGTGATCGTCGCCGACTGGCTCTCCGGCCGTCTCGACCGCAGCTCGCCGGAGCCGATGTACCGGCAGTTGCTGCAGCTGATGCAGCAGGCCATCCTGACAGGGGAATTAGGGCCAGGGACGAAACTGCCGAGTTCGCGCACGCTCGCGGGCGACCTGTCGATCGCGCGCAATACCGTGCTGCACGTGTACGACCAGCTGACGGCAGAAGGCTACGTGCTGACGACGACCGGCAGCGGCACCTATGTGGCCGACACGCGGCCGGACGCCGCGGCAATCCATGCACCGGGCGCGGCGCCGCCGCCATCGGCCGCCGACGAACTGCCGCCGCCGGACGCGCAGGGCAGCCTGTCGACGCGCGGCCGGCAGTTGATCGCGCACGCGGGCGTATCGCGGCGCCAGTGGGGTGCGTTCATGCCGGGCGTGCCGGACGTGTCGGAATTCCCGAGCCGCACGTGGAGCCGCCTGCAGGCGCGGCTGTGGAAGGAAGCCAATCCCGAGCTGCTGACGTACGCGCCGGGCGGCGGCTACCGGCCGTTGCGGCGCGCGCTTGCCGACTACCTGCGCGTCGCGCGCTCGGTCAAATGCTCGCCGGACCAGGTGATCATCACGACGGGCATCCACCAGTCGATCGATCTCGCGGTGCGGCTGCTGTCCGACATCGGCGATCGCGCGTGGGTCGAGGAGCCGTGCTACTGGGGCGTGCGCAGCGTGCTGCAGGCGGCCGGCCTCGCGCTCGCCCCGGTGCCGGTCGACCAGGAAGGGCTCGACCCGCGCGCGAGCGACATGCAGCATCCGCCGCGGCTCGTGCTCGTCACGCCGTCGCACCAGTACCCGCTCGGCATGGTGATGAGCCTCGCACGGCGCCGGATGCTGCTCGAATACGCGCGCCAGCACCGCTGCTGGATCATCGAGGACGACTACGACAGCGAATTCCGCTACGGCAGCCGGCCGCTCGCGTCGCTGCAGGGGCTCGACGACGGCGGCCGCGTGATCTACGTCGGCAGCCTCGGCAAGATGCTGTTCCCGGGGCTGCGGATGGGCTACATGGTCGTGCCCGAACATCTGGTCGATACGTTCCGCACCGGGCTGTCCGAGCTGTACCGAGAAGGCCAGCTGATGCAGCAGGCCGTGCTCGCCGAATTCATCATGGACGGTCACCTCACCTCGCACGTCAGACGAATGCGCACCCTGTACGGCGAGCGCCGGCAACTGATGATCGACGCGATCCGCACGCGCTTCGGCGACGCGCTCCCGGTGATGGGCGACGAGGCAGGCCTGCATCTGGTGCTCGGCCTGCCCGACGCGTGCGACGATCGCGCGGTCACGCAGAGCGCGTTCGACGCGGGCGTGATCGTTCGGCCGCTCACGAGCTACTACAGCAACCTCGACACCGCGCGGCAGGGCCTGCTGCTCGGCTATGCGTGCGTCCCGCACGAAAGCATCGGGCCCGCGTTCGACACGCTCGCCGATACCATCGAGCAACATCTGCCGCGCGACATCACACGCGCCGCATAAGGCCGCATCAGACCGCCCCCACCCAGGGCCGCCCGCGTCATTGCATGCTGCCGGCCCCGCGATCGAGCGATGCCGCGCGCACGGCTTCGCCGGGCTTCGTGAACACGCGTTGCCGCAAGGCGGCGATCCGCGCGTCGCGGTCCTGCGGCGACAGGCCGGCCGATTCGATCTGCGCGCGCTGCGCCGCATAGTCCGCGTAGCGGCTCTGCCACGACGCGTCGTCCTGCTGCATCTGCGCGACGCGCGCGGCGGCCTCGGGGCCGAGCGTCTGCGTCAGCTGCGCGCGCATCGCGTCGGGTGTCGCGCCGCGCTTCTGCAGCTGAGCGATCTGGTCGATCGCGGCGCGCTGCCGGTCGATCCGCTGCTGCGCCGCCCGCTCGTCGGCCGGCATCTGCTGCTCCAGCGCCGCGAGACGCTCGGCCTTCTGCGCATCGGTCAGCGAGCGATCCTGAGTGATCTTCAAGCGTGCGAGGTCGTAGCGCTGCCGCCACTGCTCCGCACCGAAGAACGGCTGGCTCCAGTCGCCGAGCGTGCGGGACGCGATCGACGCACGCTGATCGAGCGCGAGCTGCAGCGCGCCCAGGTCGGACTTGTCGACCGCGCCGGCATCGCGCAGTTTCGCGAGCGCATCCAGATACGCGCGATAGCGGTGCCACACGTCGAGCGCCTCGGCCTGCGCCGCCGTGCCGTCGAGCTGCGCGGCGATTTCTCGCGCGACGAACGCATCGAGCGCGGTCGCGCTCAAATCGCTCCGCGCCGTCAGGCAATAGTCGAAGAAATCGCGCACCGCGCGCGACTTCGCGAGATGGCCGCCG